>DASRDP010000140.1 GCA_035652535.1 Chloroflexota bacterium | reverse complement strand
CGTTGGCCTGTCCACCAAGTCGGCCCTCGGTCCCGACCTCCCGCGCCACTCGCGTCACTTCCCACGCGAACGCGTTCAGCTGGTCCACCATCGTGTTGATGGTGTCCTTCAGCTCCAGAATCTCCCCCCGCACATCCACCGTGATCTTCTTCGACAGGTCCCCGTTCGCCACCGCCGTCGTCACCTCGGCGATGTTCCGCACCTGAGCCGTCAGGTTCCCGGCCATCATGTTCACCGAGTCGGTCAGGTCCTTCCACGTCCCGGCCACGCCCGGCACGTTGGCCTGGCCGCCCAGCTTCCCCTCCGAGCCCACCTCCCGCGCCACTCGCGTCACCTCCGACGCGAACGAGTTCAGCTGGTCCACCATCGTATTGACGATCTTGCTGGAACGCAGAAACTCGCCCTTGAGTGGGCGTCCATCGATCTCGAGGGCCATGCGCTGGGAGAGATCACCGCGGGCGACCGCGCCCAGCACTCGGCTCACTTCGACGGTTGGCGTCGAGAGGTCGTGGATGAGCAAGTTCACGTGCTCCACGTATCCCGCCCACGCGCCGCTCACCTCGCCGAGCGAAGCCCGCTGGCCGATCTGACCATCCCGACCGACGACCCGCGAGATTCGATTCAGCTCCTTCGCCGTCCGCTGGTTCAGCTCCACGACATCGTTGAACGCCTCGGCGATCTCCCCGCCGATGCCGAGCTGATCGAGGGGAAGCCGAACCGTAAAGTCGCCCTTGCGCACCGCGCGGAGCGCTGCGAGAAGCTGCCGCGGGTTGATCGTATCGGCAGGTGCAGAAGCTACAGCCATGCCTTCCTCCACTCGATCCAAGATGCGGAAAGTTTAGTTGGAGAAACGAAATGAACAGCTGGCCCGTGACAAACAGGCTGTAACAGGACTGAAACAATCGTTATCTAGGCTGCCCGTACAATCAAGCGCGCTGCTGAGGGAGGTTTGGATCATGAAACGGAGCGACGGACGCATCCTGACGACCCACACCGGCAGCTTGCCGCGACCGGACGACCTGGCCCAGCTCGTCTTCGCGCAGGAAGAAGGGCGCGACGCGTCGGGACTCGAAGGCCGGGTAGCGGCGGCCGTGTCGGACGTCGTCCAGCGCCAGGTATCGACCGGCATCGACGTCGTGGACGACGGCGAGATGAGTAAGCCCTCCTATGCCACGTACGTGAAGGACCGCCTCAGCGGGTTCGGCGGCGAGAGCCCGACGCCCGTGGACATCTACGCCGAAGAGTTCCCCGAATGGGCGCAGCGCCGAGCGCGCGATCCCAGCCGCGCGCGACGAAAGATGCCCGCCTGCATCGGACCAATCGAGCTTCGGGATGCGAAGGCGGTGCATCGCGACATCGCCAACCTGCGATCCGCGGTTACGGCCGCAAACCCGACGGACGTCTTTATGACCGCGGTTTCGCCGGGCACGATCTCCGTCTTCCTCCACAACTTTTACTATCCGTCGGAGGAGGCGTACATCTACGCCCTCGCCGATGCGATGAAGTACGAATACCGCGCCATCGTGGATGCGGGCTTCGTTCTCCAGGTCGACTGCCCCGACCTCACCTCCCTCGGGCGCGCCTCATCCGGACCCGAAGAGGTCGTCCGCGTGCGAGCAGCGACGCACATGCACGTCGAAGCGCTGAACTATGCCCTCGAGGGGCTGCCGACGGAGCAGCTGCGGATGCATCTCTGTTGGGGCAACTGGGCCGGCCCGCACACACACGACATCCCGTTGCGGGAGATCATCGACCTCGTCTTCCAGGCGCGTCCCTCTGCCGTGTCGTTCGAGGGTGCGAATCCCAGACACGAGCACGAGTGGGCCATCTTCAAGGATATTCGACTGCCGGATGGCAAGATCATCATCCCCGGCGTCATCGATACCTGCACGAACTTCGTGGAGCACCCGGAGCTCGTGGCCCAGCGCATCACGCGCTACGCCGAGCTGGTCGGAAGGGAGAACGTCATCGCCGGGACAGATTGCGGCTTTGGTACGTTTGTCGTCAGCACCAGCGTCGATCCGCGGATCGCGTGGGCGAAGCTCGCGTCCCTGGTCGCGGGCGCGCGCATGGCATCGGATGCGCTCTGGTAGCGCCGTCGCGCGGCCGGCCGGTCCGCCTATTGCAGCGAAGTCCGCGCCAGGGCGCTAGGCGCCGGGGGGCCGGCCGTACCCCATGACCGCGAGCTCTGCCTCGGATACGTTCTCCATGCCCGGGGCGCGCCATGCGACGGTCTGCGTCGAGATGCCCGTGATCCGTCCATGCTCGTGGTCGAGATTCGTATCGATGATGGCGTGGTCGGGATCGCGAATCACGCCCATCGGGTCCTCTCCGCGCTGAACCTTCTCGATCTCCGAGAACATCAGATCACGGAGCATAACGATCCCCTTGTCAGAGGTCGCGAGGCGCTCGTCGACGCGCGGTGAGATCGGCCCCTGCGTCTCCCACATGACGATGTCCTGGGTAAGGATCTGCCCCCAGGGTGCGTAGAAGTTGTATTTCGCAACGGGGTGCATAGCGTCAGCCGGGTCTTTCACGGCGGGCAAGTAGATGACTTCCGGATCCTCCGTCGACGGGTCCACCGCAGACCCGTCCGCATTGCGCACAAATGCCATCGTGACCTGCCAGGTGTGCGTGTCATCCATCGGCGTGCGCAGCCACAATTGGCCCGTCCGCAGGTGGGTCGGGAAGATCATCGGGTGCTCTTCCACGCTCCCGTTCTTGTACACGCGCTTCTTCATGATCCCGTACGGGGTGAGGTAGAAATCGCTCGACTCGATGTCGTCCACGTAACCGCGCGTGGTGTTGACCGGTCGTTCCGTGCTTCGGGGCTGGTCCTGATGCAGGATCTGCAGGTGCCAGGGATCGACGGCATTTTCGGCGGCGGCGAACCAGTTGCAGTCGAGAACGGGGAAGACGGTGATCCGCCGATGCCCGTCGGTGCGCGCCAGCACGTCGAACCGGGGGAGGACCGGCGCCGGCTGCGGCCCGAGATACGCCCAGTACAGCCCCGCGTAGCGCTGCACCGGATACGCCCGCACCTTCACCGTGAGAAAGAACTTGCTATCAGCCGGCTCGGCGGGCGTCTCGAGGCAGTTGCCCTTCGTGTCGTACAGCCAGCCATGGTACGCGCAGGCGATGCCGCGCGCTTCGACGCGACCGTAGAGCATCGACGCGCCGCGATGCGCGCAATGGTCCTGGATCAGCCCGACGTTGCCGCTTTTGTCGCGGAAGAGGACGAGATCCTCGCCGAGCACGCGCACAAACTTCGTTGGCGACTCCTCGCTCAGCTCGCGAGCAATGGCGATCGGGTGCCAGTAGCGCCGGAGCAGCTCACCTCCGGGCGTTCCCGCGCCCACCTGCGTCAGAATGTCGTTCTGCTCCTTCGTCAGCACGGCGAATCCTCCCGATGGTCTGTTCTTTAATCGTGTGTGTCGCCTGCCGCGATCTCCCACCAGTTCCGATCGAGGTCGCGCAGCAGGAATGACGCTGCATCTCCTCCGCCGCGCAGATCGCCCAGCTCCGTGATACCCAGCTCGCCCCCCGATCGGCGCAGCCATTCGTGCGCGTCTTCAACGTCCGCTGCAGCCTTGAGCGTCAGGGTGTACCGGAAGTTGGGCGAGTGCGAATTCTCACCTTCGCGGCAGAGGCAGACGACGTAGTGCTTCGACGCTGGATGCTTGAGATACACGACGTGGGCATATGCCTTCCAGCACTCCAGGCCAAGCACCTCGCGATAGAACTCAGCCGAGCGCTCCTCGTCGCCCACCAGCAACGTTCCGTGGGTGAACGCTTGGGGCACGTATCCGCGGCCCGGAAATCGATCCGGGGAGATGGCGGCGCTCCAGTGCGGCGACCGCACACCGCCGAGTCGTGTCCCCCCCGACTCCTTTCGAAGCACGTCCTCGAAACACTCGATCTCCCAGCCGTTGGTCCCCGGCTCTTTGAAATAGATGGAGAACGACCCGTGGGAATACTCCGGCTGCTTGAGATCTGCCAGTTCGTACTCGCTCTTATGCGCGCTCAAGTACCGGTACGCGGCGTTGACTTCCGCGTTGGAGATGACGCGCACGCCGAAGTGATTGTGCATCTGCTTTTCCGTCGCGCCGCTTGCCTCGTGGACGACTAGCTCCCATTCCGAGGCGGGATGCTTCATCACGAAGCCGCCCGGTCCCGCGGCCACCTGCTCGAACAGGAGCAGGTCCGTAAGGACGGGGAGCGATTCTTTCGCCGAACGGACCTCCATGTGCGCCTCTGCAAGCGCCAGGGGCTGCAGCTTCACCAGCTCACCTCCACCAGGAAACCGAAAGCATGGCCGCGTGTTCGGGCGAGCGACCGGCCGAAGCGTCGGGCGGGCGTCATCGATCCGCCACGCTGTTTCCTCGGACTACTCGCCCGGGCAGCGCGCCCGTCGGCTCGCCCTCTTCCATCAATACGCTCCCATTGACCAGTGTCCACTCGATACCGTGGGCCAATTGCTTGCGCCGCCGGGCCCCGCCAGGCAGGTCCGCCGCCTCTTCCGGCTCGCACGGCGCGATGGTGTCCGGGTCGAATACGACGACATCGGCCGCGAGGCCGGGGCGTAGGAGCCCGCGATCGTAGAGCCCGAATAGCGATGCGGGCACGAAGGTGAGCTTCCGAATCGCTTCCTCCAGCGACATAATGCCCTTTTCCCGGACCCAGTGCGCAAGCAGATACGTGCCATAACTGTAATCGGTGCGAAAGACCACGTGGGCGCCGCCGTCGGATTGGCCGATCACCATGTGCGGGCTATTGAGAAGCGTCGCCATGGCGGCTTCGTCGCTGTTCACCTCCCGGCGCTCGAACTCGGTCTCGAGATCCTCGCTCAGCGCGAGGTCGAGGAACACGTCTAGCACGTCGCGTCCCGTCTCCGCGGCGATTTGCGCGATGCTCTTGCCGCGGAGCGCCGCGTTCTCGGTCCGATGGACCTGATGCACGAAGCACAGGTCCCACCGGCGCGTGAAATCGCCCGCGACGTCCGGATTTGGCGGGGTGTCGACAGCCTCGTGGTGCAACCGCGCGCGGGTACCGGGGTCCCGGAACGCGCGCGTACGTTCTTCCAGCGGCATCAGCATGAGGGAGCGCCAGGTGGGCATCGCGTCGAAATGCTGGGCGGTCTTCAGCGTGAAGCGCAGGTCGCCGGGCCGCGGCATCACGTACTGATACGCGCGATAGCCCTCGGCCTGCAGCTCCTCAACTTCGCCGAGATATGCGCGCCACCGGTCCGGGTAAGTCGCTTGCCAGGTGATGTTTCCGTAGAAGACCGGCCGCCCACTCGAGCGCGCGAGCCGCACTCCCAGCGCGCGCTCGCCGCCGTACTGAATCACCCCGCGTCCGGCCTCGTCGGCGACTCGGGCGACGGAGTAGATCTCGTCTTCGCTCGCAAGATTTGTCGGTGCGAGGCGGCCGTCCCAATCGAAGTGGCGAAGATTCCGCTCGAAGGAGATGCCGATTGCCCCCGCCTCCAGGCCCTTCCGCACGATGGCGCGCATGGCCGCGATCTCGTCGTCGGTCGCCTCGCGCTCCTGCGACGCCTGCCCCATGACGTACCGGCGCACGGCCGAGTGCCCGATGAGGCACGCCACGTTCACGCCCAACCGTCGATCGAGGGCGTCCATGTACTCGGGGATCGATTCCCAGGACCACTCGACACCGGCGTTGATGGCGTCGAGGGGGATCGCCTCGACGTGCGAGAGGACGCTGGCGAGCGCAGCGCGATCCTCGGGACGGGCGGGCGCAAGGGCGAGCGAACAGTTTCCGACGATCACAGTGGTGGCGCCGTGGTAGCACGAATAGGTGCACAGCGGGTCCCACGTGACTTGGGCGTCGTAATGGGTGTGGTTGTCGATGATCCCTGGCGCCACGGCCATGCCGTCGGCGTTCAGGACCCGTCGCGCCCCACCCTCGACTCGGCCGATCTCGACGATTCGCCCATCGCGGATCGCGACGTCGCCGTGAAAGGCCGGCAGGCCTGAGCCATCGATGATCGTCCCGTTGCGAATGAGCACGTCATACGCCATGGCTGCCTCCCCTGACGGTGCAATGACCCTAACACGACGGTCCGGTCGCGTCAAACAGCGCGAGAAAATCACGCACCGCGCAGGCATCCATCCTCGATGGCTCGTCGGCCAGGCTGCTGATCGCGGCCACGGCCTCGCGGGACAGGCTGGCGCCCAGGTTCCGGACCAGCTTGTCGCGCAGCAGAGGGATGCCCTCGACGCGCCGACGGCGATGGCCAATGGGGTACTCGATCTCGAGGCGGTCCGTCCGCGTCCCGTCGCGGAACACGACCTGCACGGCGTTGGCCACCGACCGCTTGTCCGGATCCAGATAATCGCGGGAGTACCGCGAGTTTTCGCGCACCTCGGTCCGCGCGCGGAGCCGTTCGATCCGCGGATCGGACGCGGGCCCATCCTCGTAGTCGTCGGCGGTGAGGTTCCCGTGGACCAGGCCAACCGCCACCATGAATTGGATGCAGTGGTCCCGATCTGCGGGGTTCCGAAGCGGACCGTCCTTCGCGATGATCCGCATCGCGGACTCCTGCGTTTCGATGAGGACCCGCTCGACCTCCTCGATCCGGCCGCGAACCACCGGGTGGAGGCGAATCGCCGCCTCCACGGCGGTCTGGCCGTGGAACTCGGCGGGGTACGAGATCTTGAACAGCACGTTCTCGATCACGTAGCTGCCGAACGGTCGCGCCAGGACCAGAGCATTGCCCCGAAGAAGGACGTCCGTGAACCCCCACGTCGGCGCACTGAGGGCACCCGGGTATCCGGGCTCGCCCCGAAGCGCCATCAGGGCGTGCCACACGCCGCGACTCGTGGCGTCGCCAGCTGCCCAGGATTTGCGAGGCCCGACGTTGGGGGCGTGTCGGTAGGTCCGGAGCGCGCCCCCGTCGATCCACGCGTTGGAGACCGCGGCGCGGACCTGGTCGCGATTGGCGCCGAGAAGCCGCGCCGCCACCGCCGCCGTCGCGACGCGGACGAGGATCACGTGGTCCAAGCCGAGACGATTGAAGGAGTTCTCCAGGGCCAGGACGCCCTGGATCTCGTAGGCCTGGATCATCGCCGAGAGGACGTCGCGAACGGATAGCGGCGCCCCGCCGCGAGCCACCGAATCTCGGCTGGCCAGCTCGGCGCAAGGCAGGATGCCTCCAAGGTTGTCCGAGGGATGGCCCCATTCGGCGGCGAGCCACGTGTCGTTGAAGTCCAGCCAGCGAATCATGGTTCCGAGGCTGAACGCTGCCTGTATCGGATCGAGCCGAAAGGCCGTGCCGGGCACACGAAGGCCGTCAGCGACGGCGAACGACGGCCGCACCGGGCCGATCAAGCCGGTGCAAGCGGGGTAGCGCAGCGCCAGGATCGCGCACCCGAGGCTGTCCAGCAAACAGAGGCGCGCAGTCGCATAGGCCTCATCGCGAAATTCCGGGGGCGCCGTGACGTAGGAAGCGATCGCGTCGAGGAGCGGGTCCGGATCGGGGAGCTGGGCAGTCACGCCCCTGCCCGACGTTGCTCGATGGGGACGAATGGCCGGGCCTCGGGACCCACGTAATTCGCGGTCGGACGGATCAACTTGTTGTTGGCTCGCTGCTCCATCACGTGCGCCGCCCAGCCGGTGATCCGCGAGACCACGAACACGGGGGTGAACATCGATGTGGGTACTCCCATGAAGTGGTACGCGGAAGCGCTGTAGAAATCCAGGTTGGGGAACAGGCGTTTCTCGCGCCACATGACCGCTTCGATCCGCTCGGAAATGGGGAACAGCCGTGTATCGCCGACGTCCGCTCCCAGGCGCCGCGCCCACCCCTTGATCACGTCGGAGCGGGGATCCGAGACACGGTACACGCGATGCCCGAACCCCATGATGAGCTCGCGCCGCGCCAGCGCCCTCATGATTCCGCGCTCGGCATCGTCCGGGTCCGAGAATCGCTCGATCAGCTCCATAGCAGCCTCGTTAGCCCCTCCGTGGAGCGGGCCACGGAGGGTGCCGATGGCCGCGGTGATCGCCGAATAGAAATCGCTCAGGGTAGATGCCGCCACGCGCGCGGCGAACGTCGAAGCGTTGAACTCGTGCTCCGCGTACAGGATGAGCGAGACGTCCATCGCCCGAATGTGAAGCGGGCTCGGCTCGGATCCCGTTAGCCGACGCAGGAAGTACTCGGCGGTCGTGTCCTCGCCACCCGAAGTGTCGATCCGCGTTCCGTCGCGATGGAACCGATACCAGTAGAGCAGCATGGCGGGGAAGGCCGCCGTCAGACGCTCGGCCACCCGATGCTGCGCGGAAAAATCTTCCTCCCGCTCGAGACATCCCATGATCGAGCAGCCGGTTCGCATGACATCCATGGGGTGCGCCGTGGCCGGTAAGAGTTCGAGTGCCGATCGCAGCGCCGCGGGCAGGTCCCGCCCTGTCCGCAGCCTCGCACGAAAGCCATCCAGCTCGGTCGCCGCAGGAAGCTGACCGGTCAGCAGGAGGTGCGCCACCTCCTCGAAGCTGGCGTGCTCCGCCAGGTCGTGGATGGAATACCCCCGGTAGGTGAGGCCGACGCCCTCCTTGCCCACCGTCGCGATCGCGGTGTCGCCCGCGATCACGCCCGCGAGCCCACTGCCCGCTCCTCGTTCCTCGGTCACTTCCGTGCTCCAATCCTCTGGCGCTGGCCGCCGGATCCACGATTCGACCGGACTGGTCCGAACCGTGGATAATCCCTCACATGACAGATCGCCCGGACGAAATCAACTCCTGCTACGTCTGCGTCAACATCAGTTGCCGTGAAGGCGGCTCCGAGGAGCTGCGCGACATGCTCATTGAGCGGCTCGCGGGCTCCGACATCGACGTGAAGACGCACATCTGTTTCGGTGCGTGCTGGATGGGCCCGAACATCGTGCTCTACCCGAAGGGAACCTGGTATTCGAACGTCCAGTCCGCCGACATCGACGAAATCGTCGCCCACATCAGGGGCGGACCCGAGGTCCAGCGGCTCATCAACAGCGTCGACCCGGGGCTCTACGAGCTCGTTGTCTCCATCCTGGACGCAGGCCTCAGCTGACCGCCTGCCGCGCTGAGCGACGGGGAATGGTCACCTCGGCGCCGTTTCGCGCGCATTCGCGGGCGAACAGGTCGTAGACCTCCGGGTCCTCGTCCTCGTATTCGATCTGCCAGCCGCCTTCACGCTCGCTGACCTCTGCGCCACGCATGGCCCGCGTGTTGTCGACCACCAGACTTCCAAAGGTGTACGCGAGGTATCGCGCCGGCGTCGGCCCGGTGTTGAAGTGCTGGTGGTATTCGCCGTCGCGCGGGGAAAAGATCGAGCCCTCCTTCCAGTCGACCTTCACCCGCTCGCCGCCGGGGAACCAGAGGAGCGAATAACCGACCCCGTTCAGGATGATGAGCTCTGCCCCGGGACCGTGCCGGTGCGCCTTCTTGTA
>DASRDP010000139.1 GCA_035652535.1 Chloroflexota bacterium | reverse complement strand
TGGGTCAACGTCCCCCGGCAGTTGATACGTGGCTCCGTCTTTCGCTCGAATGGCGCTGGCAAGGACCCCGCCGTCAAGAGTCACGAGGCCAGGATCGGACCGGAAACCGATGGTGACCCGCAGGATCGCGGCGGCGTTGACGAACTCGGGAGCGAGCTCTTGGCTCGGCGCCTTCGAGGCCGAGAAGATCGCGGCCTGGCGCCCCGAGCCGGCGGAACCGGCTGGATGGGCACAGCTGACCAACGCTAGCGCCGCGCCCAGCACGAGCCCACGGGCGAGTCGGAGCCGCCGCGCGGCCGAACGGCGTACCAACGATTGCTTCGCCTGGAATTGACGCGCCCCCGCCGAGACCATCTCGTCCTGCCCTGCACCGCGAGCGACATGCTGCCACCGCCGCTCTCGCTTCCAGCCTACCGAACAGACGCGGCGCAGGGCCACACCCCGGCAGACGGGTCAATCCCACCCCGGGAGGGGGTGCAGTGGCGCTCGATCGGGCCTCAGGCCACGAAGGTCCTGGCCGCCCGGATCGCTCTCGCCGTATATACGCGTGCCAAATGCTCGCGGTAGGCGGAGGAGGCGCGGAAGTCGTCGGCGATCCAGAGGCCCTCTGTGACGGTGGCTGCCGCTGCTTCGATGGCGGCGTCCGAAAGCCGTTCTCCTCGAAGTCCGTCTTCCACGTTCCGCGCGCGGATCGGCCGGTCCGTGACGCCGGTCAAGCCGATCCGGATGTCCTCACATGTCCCGTCCGGGCCCTGCAGTACCGCAGCGGCGACCCCTGCAATGGCGAACCCCGCCTGTTTTCGCGCGGCTTTGACATAAGCGCTAGCCCAGCCGGGCAGCGGGCGCACGCGGATCTCGGTGAGAATCTCGTCCGGCGCCAGGTCGGTAGTGTAGAAGCCGGTGATGAGATCCTCCACGCGCAGCCACCGTTCACCGCGCGGCCCCACGACCCGCACCTCCGCGTCGAGCGCTAGCGCCGCTGCCGCCATGTCCGCTGTGGGGTCCGCGTGCGCCAGGCTGCCGCCCAACGTGCCACGATGGCGCACCTGGACGTCGGCCACGGCGGCCGCAGTTTGGGGAAGAAGAGGGCACGTGCGGGCGAGCAGAGCCGACTCTTCGATCTGATCGTAGGCCGTCATGGCCCCGATAGAAATCACAGCATTCGAGCCGCCGTTCGTCGCAACCTGGCTGATCCCGGTGAGACCGGGCACGCGCGCCAGGTCAACGAGCGACGTCGGGGCGGCGAGCCGAAGCTTCATGAGAGGGATCAAACTCTGCCCGCCCGCCAGCACCTTCGCTCCATCCCCACCCGACGCGAGGAGCGCGAGCGCCTCATCGAGCGAGGTCGGCCGGTGGAGATCGAAGGCGCAGGGGATCACGAGCGCGCTCCCGACACGGAACCCCCTTGCGAGCGGGCGTCCTGGATCAGGCGCCACACGGCCTCTTTCGTCAGCGGGAGTTCATGGACGCGCACGCCAAACGGTCGCAGCGCGTCCTCCACTGCCCCCGCGATGGCGGCCGGAGCGGGGATCGACGCCCCTTCGCCGGCGGCCTTTTGTCCCAGCGTGGTAAAGGGTGACGGGACCGAATAGTGGTCAATCTCGACCAGCGGCGTCTCCTCGGCGGTCGCCTTTCCATAGTCGGTGAGGGTCAGGGTGAGGAGTCGTCCCTCCTCGTCGTACACGAACCCCTCGCCCAGAGCGGCCGAAATACCGTGAGCGGCCGAGCCATAGATCTGCCCATCCACAACGTCTGGATTGATGATCGTCCCGTTGTCGCTCACGATCAGGTACCGAAGCACTTTGACGTCCCCCGTCTCCACGTCGACCTCCACGACGGCGGCGTGGGCGGCGGACGAAAAGGAGAATTGCGCGCGGACGCGACCCAGCTCGTCGGGAACGAGGTACGGCTGCGCGTGCGGAAAGGTGAAATAGTGGGTAGCCTGGAGCCCGGGCTCCATCCTGGGCGGGATGCGCGCCTGGTTGCCGTACGCGACGCGGCCAAGCTCGGTGAAGGTGATCCGCTTCCCGTCGGCCCGGGCGACGGTTCCGCCGGCGAACACCAGCTCTTCCGGATCCGCGTCGAGGAGGTGGCTGGCCAGCTCGGTGACTTTGGCTTTCAGGGTCGTCGCGGCGCCGTGGACCGCGCCGATGTCGTACAGGTGGAAATTGTTCCCGCTATTCGCCGCCGCCGTTCCCCAGGGCGCCGATTCGCTGTCGAAAGGCGAGATCACGGTGACCTGGTCGGGCGTGACGCCGAGGATGTCGGCGACGACCTGGGCCGTCGTCGTCTCGTGGGCCTGCCCGCAGTTGGGGCTCCCGAGGAACAAGGTGACCTGCCCGCTGCGCTCGATCCGGAGCGTTGCGCCGTTCACTCCGCCGCTCCCCGCCACGTTGGCGCCGGGGAAGATGGCCAGGTCGCGCGCCGCGTTCCGGCCGCCCGGCTCAACCCCCATCACAACGCTCACGCCCAGGTAGCGTCCTTCCTCCCGCGCCCGCGCCTGTTCCTTGCGGAGCGCGTCGTAGCCGATCCCCGCAAGGCATCGGTCGAGCAGGGTCTGATAGTCGCCGCTGTCGTAGATGTTCCCATTGGGCGTCTCGTAGGGGAACTGATTCGCCTGGACCAGGTTTCGGCGCCGCAGCTCGACGGGATCCATCGCGAGCTGCTCGGCGATCCGGTCTATGGTGCGCTCCCAGATGAAGCACATCCCCGGCTTCCCGATGCCGCGATTGGGCACGACCGGGCACTTGTTCGTCACAACCGAGCTGCCTTCGAGCGCGATGTGCCGGGTCGTATAGACGTTCGTCAGATTGTTGAGCTTGTTGGTGAAGTGGATGGTGAGCGTGCTGATTGAGCCGCCGACGTCGTCCACCTCGTGCACGCGCAGGCCAAGCACGGTGCCGTCCTTCTTCACGGCGGCCTCGACGTCCCAATGCTGCAGGCACGTTTGGCCGCCAGCCATCATGTGACCGGTGCGGTCCTCGACCCACTTCACGGGCCGCCCGCTGCGGAGGGAGAGGAGCGCAGTGATGACGGCGTACTTTCGGATCAGGTGGATCTTTTGGCCGAAGCCGCCGCCGACGTCAGGGATGTAGATTCGGACATCCTGGAGACCGAGGGCCTCCCGAAGCGCGTCGTCGATCACGTCGGGCACCTGCGCGTTGATCCACATCGTCACGGACTGGCGCGTCGGGTCCGCGGAGGCGATCATGGCGAAGGGCTCGAGCGGGATCGAGCTGTACCGGTGCATCTTCAGATGGTGGCGAACGACCACGTCAGCTTCGCGGAACGCGCGCTCGACGTCTCCGTAGCGGATGGCTCCCTGCCACGGCACGTTCGTGCCCAGCTCCTCGTACAGCAGCGCGGATTCGGGTCGGGCGGCATCGAAGGGATCGACCACCGCGGGCAGCGGATCGTACTCCACCTCGATCAGGTCAAGCGCATCCTCGGCCGTCGCGGCATCGCGGGCGGCCACGGCCGCGACCGGCTCCCCCATGTAGCGCACCTTGTCCACGGCCGTCGGATATTCCATGATGGGCGCGCGGAGCCCCGCGGCATAGCGCCCGGGCGCGAAGGGATGCGTCATTTCGCGGAAGTCGGCAGGCGTCAAGACCGCGACGACGCCGGGCAGCTTGCGCGCCTCGTCCGCGTTCACGCTGACGATGCGGGCGTGGGGGAAGCTGCTCCGGAGCACGCCGCCATAGAGCATGCCGGCCACGCGGAAATCGTCGACGAACCGCCCGCGTCCGGTCGCGTGGCGCGGAGCCTCGTGACTCCGAACGCGCTGGCCCACGAAGGCGAGCGGGCGCTCCTCACGCGCCGTCATTGCGTTCCCCCGCTCGTGGCGGCCATCGTGGCGGCCGCCTGCTGAATCGCTCGCACGATCTGCGTGTATCCGGTGCACATGCAGAGGTTCCCCTCCAGCGCCTTCCTGATCTCACCCTCGGTCGGCTGGGGATTTCGGGACAAAAGATCGAGGCCTGCGAGGATCATCCCCGGCGTGCAATAGCCGCACTGGACACCGTACGCCGCGATGAACGCCGCCTGAAGCGGATGGATCGTCCCGTCCTGCTCCAGTCCCTCAATCGTCGTGAGCTCGCAGCCATCAGCCTGCGCGGCGAGCATGAGACAGGACTTCACCACCTTGCCGTCGAGCAACACGGAGCAGGCCCCACATTCACCGATGACGCAGCCGACGTGCGTCCCCGTGAGCCCGAGCGTCTCGCGGATGAAGTGCACGAGGAGCTGGCGGCTGTCGGCCTCTTCCTCGAATGGACGCCGGTTGACGGTCAACCGGACGGTGTGCTTCATGCATTCTCCTTGATCGCGCTGATGGGGCCCTGGCAGCGGTACCCCGCGCCGCCCGTCCCGAGGATCTACCCGGCGCGTCCCTGGTGCGTACGCGCCCACGCGCGGCGAGCGTCGGCCAGCGTCTGATCCGGCGCGAGACGAACGCGCGTGGACCGCAACTCTTGCGCGACCTGTTCGTGCGCGCCCGCGGCTGCCCGCGCGGCCTCTTCGTCCAGCTCCTCGGGCCATAGGCCGAGGGAATAGCCGTGCCAGGGCGGTTCTGGGGACACCTGCGGGAGACCAAGCTCGTCCCAAATCTCGCGTGCACGCTCCATGTATTCCCGCTTGGGGAGCGACACCGGTGGGAAGTCTGCTTTGCGCGTCGCGTCGATGAGAAGGGACGACTCCTGGCTATCGTACCTACTCGACGGGTGACTCAGCACCGTCCCAATAGGCGTCGCCCCAAACGGTCGGTCCTTTACGATGCGCACGTCGCGATGCGGCTGTGATCGGTGCGTGATGGCCCACGTCACCGCGACCGGATCGTGCGGGTTGATATCTTCGTCGACCGCCACGACGAACTTCCCAACGCGGTCTCCATAGTCGAGAATCGCGGTGAGCACGTCCCACGGGTCATCATCGGTCTGTTTTTGCATGCGCACGACCACGTACGGACGAAGGTTGACTAAAGGCTCCATCAGGGAGACCTCGAGCACACCGGCCCGTGGCAATCGATTCGTCAGATAGCGATGGATGAGCGTGGGCATGCTCATTCCCTTGATCTTCGAGCTTTCGCTCGGCGTCACCTGGCTCAGGATGGAAACCCAGACGGGATCACGCCGGTGGGTCACCGCGGTCAGCTCCATAAATGGGCTGAGTGTGCGGAGGTCGACGTAGCCCATCGACTCGCCGAACGGGCCTTCTTCCTCCAGGTATTCGGTCGAGACGCGGCCCTCCAGCACGATCTCAGCCGTCGCGGGCACCTCGAGATCGACGGTTTGGCATTTGACGATCGGGATCGGCTCACCCATGAGCCCGCCTGCCAGCGAGAGCTCGTCCATGTCCGGCGGCACTTTTTGGGCAGCGGTGTACGACAGAGCCGGTACGGCGCCGACGACGACCGCGACTTCAAGGGGCGCGCCGCGCTTGCGGCACTTCTCCCAGTGGCGCGCGAGATCCTGTGGATTTCCAACGAAAAGCCCGCACAGGCTTGGTCCTTTGATGAGGCCGCGATAATTCCCGACGTTGCGCTGCCCGGTGTCGGGGTCCTTCGTGACCCAATGGCCGGCCGTAATGTACGCGCCGATGTCGTAACCGGGCGTAGAAATGGGGACGGGAAACTCCAGGAGGCCGCCGTGGCCGAGTAGGCCGTCGCCGGCGTGGACCTCCTCCTGGACCGGGCCGGAAGGCGCCAATTCCGGCGCAATCGGGCGACTCATCGCCGCGTTCCACCGATCCGCGACCTCGTCTGGTCGGCACTGCAGCCCGATCGCGTAGATCTCCGAAGACCCCGCGAGACCACCGACGAGCACGGAGCCCCGATACCGTCGACCCGTTGCATCGACGACGTTGCGAAAGAGGAATGCGCGACGTTCGCCCTCGGGGATCCCGCCCCGATACTGCCAGCGGACGAGCGGGTGCAGCTCTCGGTCTTTATCGATGGCCCGATCCACGCGGTACAGCTTGCCGTGGGCGTCAAGGGCAGCTATGAACTCACGCAGGTCCGAATAGGGCGCAACATGCGTCGTTTGCAGCACCGAACCCCAGGCCGAGACGCCGGCTCGGCGTCAGCATACAGATACTTCTCAGGCGCGTTCAAGCACCGTGTCGAGGTATTCGATCGCCTCGCGCAAGCCAATGACCGTCGCGTATTTGGCGTTCATATCGAAGAGGTTTGCCCGGTGGGCGCTCTCGAAGCGGTCGAAGCAGCACTCCTCGACGACGAAGACGGTGAACCCAAACGAGTGCGCATCGACGACGGATGCCCGCACGCACCCCGACGTCGTGGTGCCCGCCACGAGCAGGGAATCGACGCCCATATGCCGCAGGCATATCTCCAATGGAGTGCCAAAAAAGGCGCTCGCCTTCGCCTTGTCGATCACGAGATCGCTTGCCCGCGGCGCAATCAGCTCCGGAAAGTCCTGCGCGTGCTCGTCCGTGTACTGCGCCTCAGGGTTCACGCTTTTGGTGGTGCTTGCGGCGAAGGGACGCAAAAAATCGGCCGCCCGCGTGTAAATGATCGGGATATGGGCTCGGCGTGCAGAGTCGAGCAGGTCCCGGATTCGCGGGAGCGCGTCCCAGCCCCGCTCCCCGCAGCTCGTCGGATACTCCTCAACAGCCTCAAGGATCGGCATCCTGCCGCTGCCGACGAAGGACCGGGTGACGTCGACGACCAGCAGGGCCGGGCGAGACCGGAATTGCTGCCGCGCTCCATAGAGGTTCCGCTGGTACAGCTCGCGGTCGGCGGAGGTGAGCTGAGTTTCCCAGTCACGCATGGGTAGCGCCGCCCAATGCCGGATCGGACCATTCCAAGGTGGCGGTCCTCATGATCCCGCTCGCGGGACACGGGCGGCTCCCACGGGCACGTCATATGCCACGTACCGATCGTCAAAAACCCCGTCGCTCGAGACCAGCTCGCGCCCTGTGGCGCTTCGCCCCTCCAGGATGTCCTGGCTGTCCATCACGAACCAGCCGGGCAGCTCCACGATCCGGTTCCGCTCGGGATCGCGAATGGTGCCCATCGGATCGCCGCCCTGCTGGACCACCTTGATCTGTTCCAGCAGCATCCGGCGGACGAGGGCGATGCCGTGGTCCGACGCTCCGATATGCTCGGCGCTGCGGTCCACGATGCGGCCTTGCGTTTCCCACGCCATCTTGTCCTGTCCAAAGAAGGAGTCCATGGCGTACTCGCCGTTCGGCAACGTCTCGGGCGTAAACTCGACCGGCGGGAATTCTGGTTGTTCCTCTCGATGCCCGTCCACGTTGCGTCGGAAATTCACCACGATGATGTTCGTGCGGGTGTCGTCGATGGGCACGCGCCAATGCATGTTGTGCCAGGCACCGGATTGCTGACGAAGGATATTGGGGAAGATCAGCGGGTTCCCTCCACCCACTTCGGCGCTGAGACGCCCGTCCGCCGCGTAGCGCCACGTCTTGATCAGCCCGAACTCGAACGGCTGGAACCCATATTGCTCAAAGGGGCGATAGAAATAGTCGCCTCCTTTGAGACCCCTCAACTTCAGCGTATGGGCATGCAGGAAATACGTGTGCGTAACATCTGCCGAGTTCTCCTGGGCTTGCAGCCAGTTGCACTCGAGCGTCTCTTGCAGGCGGATCGTTCGTTGGCCGTCCTCCCACACGAGCACGTCCCAGCGGGGGAGCAGCGGCTTCGTCTCAGGCGGCCCCATGTAGGCGAACAAGAGTCCGCCGAGCGTCTCCACCGGGTAGGCGGGATGCCGGATCGTGTGCTTCATCATGGACTGCGCTGGCTCGAACGGCTGCTCGATGCACCGTCCACTCGCGTCGTAGAGCCAGCCGTGGTAGGGGCAACGGAGACCCCCGTCCTCGAGGAACCCATAGTACAGCGACGTTCCGCGGTGAGAGCAGTGCTCACCGAGGAGCCCGTACCGGCCAGTAGAGTCACGAAAAGCCACGAGCTCTTCGCCCAGCACCTGCACGCGCTTGACCGGGTGATCGGCTGTGAGCTCGCCGGCCACGCACACGGGCTGCCAGTACCGGCGGAGCAGGTCTCCCATGGGAGTACCGGGGCCAACGCGAGTGAGCAGGTCATTTTCCTCACGCGTGAGCATTGGTTCACCCCTCATTCAGCGAGATCGCCGGCCAAAAGGCCCGGCGCGCCACGGCAATGCGCGCGTCGCGCGGTGGCCCGGATCCTGGCACGTCACCGCATTGTAGCCTGTCCGGCACCCTTGGGTCGGGTGCCCACCGCGTGACGAGCCTGCCATCGAGTCGTCCCGGGTATGATGGGGAGACGCCGAGACGGAGGAGGAACCGTGGAGCTGCAGACCGACAACGCCAGCCAGGAGAACGGAGCGAGACAGCCGTCCGGGATACCGACAGAAGCTCCGCGCGAAAGCTACTCCTCGTGGCTCGTCCAGGAAGGCGTGCCCGTTCACACCGGCCTCTTCGTGCAGGATGTTCGCCGGGTGGAGCTTGGGCCATGGGCGCGCCTTGGCGGAGAGGGCGCGTACCTCCGACTGCGGGGCGCGGAAGACCAAACGGGATCCTACGTGTGCGAGATTCCCGCCCGCGGCACGCTCCAGCCCGAGGTGCACCTCTTCGAGGCTGTCGTGTACATCCTGTCGGGCCACGGCTGTACGGAGTTTTGGCGCACGGGCGAGCAGCGGCGCGTCGTCGAATGGCAGCCCGATAGCATGCTGGTCCTGCCGCTCAGTGTGTGGCACCGCTTCGTGAACCTGTCCGACGAACCGGCGCGCTACTTCGCCGTCACCAACGCGCCGCTCATCATCAACCTCTTTCAGAGCACCGAGTTCGTCTACGGCGAGCGATTCGCCTTTCGTGACCGCTACATGTCGGAAGCGGACTACTTCAGCACCGCTCCGAGGCCAGCGCAGCTTCCGTATGGCGAGATCGTGTACCAGAACAACTTCATTCCCGACTTCAAAGCCATCAGCCTCGATCTGCCGCCGGCAGGAGCCAGCAGAGGAGAGGGATTCGCGCGCCGCTACCTCCGACTCGGGCGTAACCGCATGCTCACCTTTGCCGCCGAATATCCCGTGGGCACGTACACGACCGCCCACTGGCACGAGGGCGGCGTCCAGATCTACATTGCGCAGGGCCAAGGATTCACCCTCATGTGGCCCCCGGAGCTGGGCTGGCACCCGTGGGCCGACGGAAAGGCCGACCGCGTTGCTCGCGTCGACTTCACCGAGGGGACCGTCTACTCGCCACCAAGCGGCTGGTGGCACCAGCACTTCAATACCGGTAACGTGCCGGTCCGGTACATCCCGACGGGGCCCGGATTGCCCGCGACGAGGGCCGACGGGCGCGCGCTCGTCTACACCAGCGTGCGCGAGGAAGGCGGACATCAGCTGGACTACGACCTGGAAGACCCCCAGGTGCGAGTTCTGTATAACGAGGCGATCGCGGCCCGCGAAGCATCCTGACCCGCGAGCGTCCAGCATCGGCACCCGCGCGCGAATGCTGGTCTCCTGCTGGGCAGGGGACGTGGAATCGGGCCATCCGGATCCGTTATGGCCAGATCCACCGGGCACAACGCCGCGCCGCGGAACCATCCTGCAGAGAGGACGTCCAGCCGGTGAAATGGATTGCCGCCGCGACCGTGCTCCTTTTCGTCCTCATTCCCGCGCAGATCCACGCGCAGTCGCAGCCGCAAACGCTGCGCGTCGCGACCCGCGTGGTGAAGCCGTTCGTTTATGAAGAGGGGGGGAGCCTCACCGGATTCAGCATCGACCTGTGGCAGGAGATCGCCGGCCAGCTCGGTGCTCGCACGGAATACATCACGAAACCAACGGTCAACGACCTGCTCGAGGCCACGCAAGATGGGGAGGCCGACCTGGCGATCTCCGCGATTTCCATCACGGAAGATCGCGAGCGCGCCTGGGACTTCTCTCAGCCCATGTTCGACGCTGGCCTGCAGATCCTTGTCCCACAGCAAGGGCACGCCGCGGGAGGCGTCCTCCGGATCGTCGACGCCATCTTCACACCCGAGTTTCTCGCGATCCTGGCGTTCGTCGTGGCCGGCGTCCTGGTGTCTGGGAACATCGTCTGGTTCTTCGAGCGGCGGAGGGAGGACGGCGTATTTTCGGGCCGACGCTACTTCCCCGCCATCTTCGACGCGATCTTTTGGTCCATCTCGGCCCTCGCGACCCAGGCCGAGCTATGGCCGAAAAGCGCGGTCGCCCGCGTCGTGTCTGCCCTGTGGATGTTCGTCGCGGTCGTGTTCATCGCCTACTTCACCGCGTCGGTCACGTCCTCCCTCACCGTCTCGCAGCTCCGGACGGACATCCAGGGGCCCGACGATCTGCCGGGCAAGCGCGTCGCGACGGTCGCGGGAAGCACCTCGGCGGAGTACCTAAAGCTGCACAACATTACAGCCAGCGAATTCGCGACGGTCGACGAGGCGATTCAAACGCTCGAACGGGGGGACGCCGAGGCGATTGTGTACGACGCTCCGATCCTGCAGTATTACGCATCCCACGAGGGCAATGGCAAAGTGCAGGTGGCGGGGTCCGTCTTCCGCAAGGAGAGCTACGGGATCCTCTTTCCCAACGCGAGTCCGTTGCGAAAGCCCGTCAACGAGGCGCTCCTCCGGCTGCGGGAAAATGGCACGTACGACCGTTTGCTGACCCGATGGTTCGGCGGCGAGGGCGGGAAGCCGAGCAGCTAGCCGGGCGGTCGATTACTCGATTCGATCGCCCTGATGGTTCCTTCCGAGGACACCGATCATGGCGGGACCGGCTGTGAGGGGCGCGACCGCTCCGGCGTCGTCCCGATTGATCATGTCAAGCGAGAACCGCTCGAAGTAACGGCGCATGAGACTCGCGTGCGGTTCAGGAATCGCGACTTCATCGATCGCCGCCAGCATGTGGCCGAGCCACACGTCGCGAGCCGCGCGTGTGATGGCGAACGGGAGGTGGCGCCGCCGGAGCTGCGGGTGTCCATAACGCGCCGAATACTCGGCGGGACCCCCGAAGTACTGGCGGAGAAAGAGATACTGCCGCTCGCGCCCCTCGGCGAGGTCGGCGGGGAATATCTGACGTAGGAGCGGATCGTTCTCCACACGCCGATAAAACGCCTCGACGAGCGCGCGAAAGCCCTCGTCGCCGATCGCGCCGTACACGGCCTGGATCTCGTCAATGGGAAACATCGCCCCTCCGGTCGCCCTTGGTTGTACCCGCTTCAATCGCGTCGCATCCAGGCTGGTGGGGCGTGCAGCCGACTCCAGCCGGGGGGCCGTAAGCCCCGTCCGCGGAAGCTCGGGACAGGCTCCCCGTCAGTGGTGCGGTTTCGGCTGCGTGGCGTCGCCGTGGATCTGGTCAATTTCGCGCTGTGCCGTCGGAGCGGTCACCGGACGCTCGGGGACGATGCGATTGCGCCCCAGCTGTTTGCCCTCGTACATCCGTCGGTCGGCGATTTGCAGAACTTCTTCCACCGTGCTGGCATCGGCGGGAAAACACGCGATGCCCACGGTGACCGTCACCGGCCGAGCCACCCAGCGCTCGTCGTCGTTCGCCAACGCCGATGTGACTGCCGGCCCCAGCCGCCCCGCGATGCTAATCCCATCGGCCAGGTTGGCGTCCGGCAGGAGCACGGTGAATTCCTCCCCGCCATAGCGGCAAACGAGATCGGACGGGCGGCAATTGGCGCGAATGCTGGCCGCGACGCTCTGGAGCACCCGGTCGCCTGTTCGATGCCCAAACGTGTCGTTGATCTGCTTGAAGTCGTCCACGTCGATCATGAGGATCGCGAACGGTCGGCCCGACCGCCGCGAGCCCGCTGCGAGGAGCTCCGATGTATCGTCGAAGAACGCGCGGTTGTACACGCCAGTCAGCCAGTCGCGCGTCAGCTCGACCCGTAACGCTTCGTACCGCTGTCGATAGGTAAGACGCTCGAACAGATCGACGAGACTGAGGCGGATCGTGGCGGCGCTGCGCGCGGCCGGCTCGAAGTGACGGACGTACAGGGTCACCGGGACCGCGTAGAACACTCCCGCCGCGGCCTTTCCGATCGCATCGGACACCAAGATCGGGACGTAGCTCGGAGTCTCGACGAAGGTCCCGGTGACGAAGAGCACCGTATCGAACAGCAGCACGATGACCAGGGAAGCCGAAATCTGAACGAACATCGACCGAAAGACCGTCCGCGATAGGGACTCGTACACGAGGATGATGAGGACCGTATCGGCGAACAGAGCGAGTGTGCCGACGATGAGGATCCGTGGCTGCTGAAGGAACACGCCCATGGGAACAGCCTGAGGATTGACGAACAGCGAGCTGTGAAAGTGTTGGGCGATGAGGAGGCCCAGGAGAGCGGCGACCAGATCGCCAGCCAGAAGCCCGTAGATCAGCTTCCTGGCCTCCTCCGCGTCCTCCCGGATGTACAGGAGCAGCACCACCACGAGGACTGCGGGGAAGATGACCACTGAGCCCGGGCTGAGCACCAAATCGGGTCGGATCTGGATGTACACCGACGATGCGGTCAAGTTGGCGAGCTGATAAATGGTCGCAACGGCAATGTAGACGGGAACCAGTCCGAATAGGGCGCGGAGGTGGAACATGAGGAGCAGGGCGGCCACGATGACCACCCCCTCGCCGCAGAGCAGCAGGATCTGGCGCCAAAGCTCATCCGACATGCCGATTAGCTCTCCGATGAGCTGCCGGAAAAGGCCGGTGCGACCTCGGACGCGAAACGCCGCATCGATGCGAGAGCCAGCGGCTGCGGCATCCCTCCGAAATGGAACATGAGGGCCAGACGATCAACCGACAGCTCCGCCGCGATTCGCGCGATGTGATCGCGGCAGTGGACAGAGTCGCCGAAGATCAGGCGGCTCTCGGCGACGAGATGTGCGAACGACATTGGATTTGGCGCCGGTCTGCCGCGCTCTTCGTCGGCAACCTCGCTGAATCCGCGCCAGAAGCGTTCCGATTCCTCGGCGGCTGCTCGTTCGGTCGCGCCGACATAGATCGGCAGGTAGCTCAGCACCTGGCGTTCCCGCGTTCCGACGCCTCCTTCGCTCAGTCCGGCGCGGTACGCGTCGATCACGCGGCGGGTCACGTCGAAGCCCTGGAGCCAGGGGAGCGTCATCAGGTTTGCGCCGTGGCGCCCAATCCAGCGGGCGTGCTCCACATCCGAGCTGGCCGGCATCCACAATGGTGGATGCGGTTTTTGAAGCGGGGTCGGACGCACGGTGATGGGATCCGGGACCTGGTAGTACTTGCCAAGCCAACGAAACGGCGTGGTGGTCCAGGCGCCGAGGAGAATTTCCACCTGCTCCTCGAGCTTCTCCTGCGCAAGGGCGGGATCGGTGCCGAAGACGCGGTACGGCTGCGACGCCATCCCCCGCCCCACACCAACGTTCAGCCGTCCCGCGGTCAAGATGTCCAGCTCCGCTAGCTCCTCCGCGACGTGCACGGGGTGATGAACAGGCAGGAGAACGACCGCGGTCCCCAGTCTCATGCGAACCGTTCGCTGGGCAAGCGACGAAATCAAGAGCCCGGGGCTTGGCAGCATTCCGCCAAAACGACCGAAGTGGTGCTCGGTGAACCACGCGCATTCGAAACCCAGATCCTCCGCCATGACCACCTGCTCGAGCCACTTCGCATAGATGTCCGGGCCATCGCCGTCCACCGACGGCACGTAGGTGTTCAGCACGTAGTAGTCGAACTTCACGGCCCTCGCCCGATCCCAGGGAGTATCGCCGCAGCTTTGGCGCGAGTATATCCGCGATCAAGATCGAGACCAGCCGCACGCCCCACGACACGTGATGCGGGTCAGTGACCGAGGAAGAGGAGGTGGCTCACGACCCCCACGCCGCCGCCCGAGGCCACGAGCCACGCGGAATTGACGCGGAAGCGGATCAGGACGGCCGCCGCGGCGAGCGCGAGGCCGACGGTGACTGGGTCCACCAGGGACGCCCGACCGAGGTCCCAGGTGACGCCGATCATCAGCCCGATGGCAGCGACGTTCACGCCGTCGAGAAACGCGCGCGCCCACCCGGAGCCGCGGACCCGCGGAACCAGCGGGTAGATGAGGCCGACCAGGAGAAATCCCGGCAAGAAGATTCCAATGGTTGCAAGGACCGCGCCGGGTAGACCCGCCAGAAGGTAGCCGAGAAACGTCGCTGTGGTAAAGACCGGTCCGGGCGTAAATTGGCCCACCGCCACCGCGTCCAGAATCTGCTGGTCCGTGAGCCACCGGAGACCGCTGACGAATTCGGACCGCAGGAATGCGAGAAGGACGTAGCCGCTCCCGAAAACAACGGCGCCGAGCTTCAAGAAGCTAAAGAAGAGGAGAACGAGGCCAACGGGCCCCGCTCCGGATGGCACGGGCTGCTGGAGCAGCGCCGTCGAAACGGGCACTGGAAGCGCGACGAACGCCGATGAGCGGAACCGCTGCTGGAGCGCCAGATACCCGATGCCGCTTCCGACAAGCAGCGCGATCGCGTTCGCGCCGGCGATGTACAGCGCGAGAACCGCGCCGCCGATCACCGCGAGGGGCAGGCTCTTCACCGCGGTCTTGCCCAAGGCCCATAGCGCCTGCACGATGATCGCGACGATGACGGGTTTGATCCCATAGAGCAGCCACTGCGCTTGCGGTGTCGCGCCCACCCGGACGTACACCCAGGCGATTGACAGAACGAGCAGCATCGCCGGCAGGATGAAACAGACGCCGGCCAAGAGGAGCCCGACGATTCCAATGCGCCGATAGCCGAGAAAGATGGCCAGCTCGGTTGAGCTGGGGCCCGGGATGAGGTTGGCGGCTCCCAACAGGTCGAGAAATTCCTGATCGGTCACCCACCGGCGCCGCCGCACGATCTCATCGCGCATCATGGCGATGTGGGCCGCGGGCCCCCCGAACGCGATGCACCCGAGCTTGAGGAAGACGGCCACTACCTCTCGGATTGAAGGCGGCGCAACGGTCGCATCGACGGGTGACGGGGAATCGATTCGCGGATCCATGGACTCGCGTCGGCTATCGGCGCCCGCCCGTGGGCCTCATCAGCCGATCGCGCAGCGCGGCGTCGGTGGCGCCGTCAATAGCCGTCCACGCCAGGGCGATGGCGCTGTCCATCAATGCCCGATCCGCCTCCGATGTCACACAGTGGGCAGCGAACTCCGGCTGGTGATTCACCGCGGGCAGCGACCCGATTCCTACCATGGGATGGATTGCGGGGAGGGCCAGGGAGACATTGCCCATGTCCGTGGATGCCGCGAACCGCGCGCGTTCCGCGCCCAGGTCGGAGAACTTGCGCCCGACGGCCTCTGCATTGGCGCGATACGCCGCCGCGAGGGCGCGGTCGTGCACCATGTGGGCGTATGGGGGGTGCACGTTGGCCACCTCGAGGGTCGCCCCTGTGGCCAGCGCGCCCGCCTCGAAGCAGCGGAGCACACGGGTCTGGATGTCGCCCAGCGACTCCAGCGTTTCGGCGCGCGCCATGTAGCGCGCCTCGGTGTGCGCGGGCACGATGTTCGGGGCGTCGCCGCCGCGGGTGATGATCCCGTGCACGCGGTCACTCGCGCGGATGTGCTGACGCAGCAGCCCGATCGCCGTTTGCGCAACGGTCAGCGCGTCCGCGGCGTTGATGCCCAGCTCGGGGGCCGCCGCGGCATGAGACTCCTTGCCGGTGTAGCGCACGTCCATGGTCACCGCGGCGATGATGACCGGATCGATGATGTCGTACGGCGCGGGATGAGCCATCATGGCGAGGTGCTGACCGTCGAACGCGCCCCGTTCGAGGAGGAAGATCTTTCCCCCTCCGCCCTCCTCGGCAGGAGTCCCGATGACCGAGACGGTCAGCCCGACGTCATCCGCGACGGCCGCTGCACCGACCGCCGCGCCGAGCGCGCTCGCCGCGATCACGTTGTGCCCGCACGCGTGGCCAATGCCCGGTAGCGCGTCGTACTCGGCGCAGATCGCAACGTGAAGCGGCCCGTCGCCGCGCCGCGCAATGAACGCCGTCGGCAGATCGCCCACGCCCGTCTCCACCGTAAACCCGAAGTCCGTGAGGGCGTCGGTCAGCCACGCGCTCGCCCGCAGCTCCTCGAAGCCCAGCTCTGGCTCGGCGTGGATTCGGTGGCTCAGATTGATCAGGCGATCTTCGACGCGCTCGATCGCCGTGCGCGCGCCTGCTTTTGCATCCATCTCGCGGCACTCCTTCACCGCAAGCTTATCACGCAGTCAGCGATGGATCCGTCAGTGGCTGGCAGCCCGATACCCGGCCGCGGTGGCGTCCGCGGCGGTCATGAAGCATGCAACCGGATCCGTCTGGGCGTAGAAGAGGTCGTTCGGCATGTGATAGCGTCGGTTGAATGTGCCCTTCACCGGGTGGGTAGGTGGGCAATCATGCTGGCTCGAGGGGGCAACCGCGCGCCCCCCGGCGGTGGGCACGGTCCCCAGGCCGAGCTGGCTGCACAGGCCGACACCGATGATGGCCGTGATCAGTAGCGCCACCCACAGCAGCCGTCCCATTAAGTGCACAATGTACGAGGGGCCCGTGTAGCGCGGCAAGCGGTCCTTGTGCGGGGACCGACAGATCCTATACACCCCGGGCGGGAGCTGCGACGTACCGGCCAGCGGTCGGGCGAAAGCCGTCCAGGGCGCGACGCCTCGCATCTCGCGACAATGCTGCGTCAACACTCTGCGACGCTGATCACTAACACGTCACGAGTCGTCAGACGCGCGCGCGCGCGATGGACGCATTCCACCGGACTTGCTAAAACCCCAGTGGCCAGACATCATGTAAGCGGAGGGGATCCATGCGGGGCGGGATATTTTCGCCGGCGGCCCGGGTCGCGGTTGCGCTTTCCGTGTTCGTCATCGTCACGATCGCCGGCGCCAAGGTACAACCGGCCAGCGCACAGTACTTCAACGGCTGCGGAGGCGGACTTTACTACAGCACCCTCAACGGCTGCTACAGCAGTCTCACCGGGTACCCGTACTCCTATAGCTTCCCGTACTTCTATAACTACTACGCCAGCACGTACTCACCATACTACGGCAACCCCTGGTACTACGGTTTCTACTATCCCTACTCGTATTACAGCTATCCATGGTATGCGTACGCCTATCCATACTGGGGCGGGTACTACGGTAACTACGGCTACTGGGGCTCGCCGTTTTCCAGCTACTACACGCCGTTTGGCGCCGGCTATGCGTATCCTCTGTGGTATGGCGGCTTCTACCCCTACTACTCGGGGGACAACTCCTACTGCTTCCCCTGCTGATTCCCGTCATCGCATCCGACGGGGACGCCTCGGTCTCGTCCGAGGCGTCTCCTTTTTTCTGCGCTGGAGCTACCGGTCGTTGCCATTTGGCTCTATCCGATCGCGCTCCAGCTGGTGGCTGAACTCCACCAGGTCCCGATGCGGCCCCCAGGGCCACGGCGCGTAAATCTCTGGCTGGACGCCTGCGGAGTGCGGGCGAGCGCAGATCCAGGCGAGCACAACGAGGAGGAGGAACCCCAACGCGGCGAGGACGCTCGCGGCGCGGAACCCGATCAACGTGAGGGCGAGGCCGACGGCGATCAGGACAGCGGAGAGCCCCAAGCCGGCGCCGCTCAGGTCGCGGCCCTTCAATCGGCGTCTGGGCACGGCGGTTGTCCATCGGCGGTCACGGAATCCGAGCGAGCTGACCGGGGTCGAGTTTGCCCGCACCTGGCCGGCGCGGCTCCTACGCGGGCCCCTGGGTCGTTTCGATGATGCCCTTTGACGCCCGATCCACCGCCCATTGACGTTCCTGCGCGCTGAGGTCGCGCACGATATCCGGTGAGGCCTTCTTCGCCGTGAGCCACTCGTTGAACGCCCGGTCACCCATCTGCTGGATCTGATCCTTATCGTACGTGGCGTCGTCCTGGCGGTCGAGCACCATCACCATTTCGAAGTGGTTGCCCACTGAGAACGGCTCGGTCCACTCATTGAGGGGCGTGTTGGGCGAAAAGACGACGTTGTCGAATTCGCGTGACTGCGCACCGAGGGCAACCCAGCCCAGATCGCCGCTCTTTCCGCCCTGGGACCCCGCTGGCCGATCGCCGGCTTGCGCCACAACCTCCTCGAACGGGTAGTCGAACTGCAGGAGCTGGATGCGCGCCACCAACGCCTCGTCGCGCGTTGACGTCGACAGGCGAAGCACGTGCGCAGCGGGGCCAGAGGTGGGCTGGCCGGTCTGGAACGATTTCTGGAGCTTGTCGCGCAGGAGCTGCAGCTCGACGCCAGCGCGGTAGCGCGCCTCGTTCTTCAAGCTCGACTTGAGCTGGTCGTACGCCTTCACGAAGTCCTGCGGCTCCATCGTCGGAGGGATCGTCGGGGTGACGACGGGCGTGGCCGTCGGTCGGGTGGGGAACGGCGTGCGCGTTGCCGTCGGCGTCAGCGGGTTTAACGTAGGCGAGGGAGTGGCCGGGTTCGGCGTCTCCGTGGGCGTGGGGGAGGGCGGCGGCACGTACCCGTCCGGCGTCTCCGTCGCCGTCGGCCGCGGCGTGCTGGTCGGGGTCGGTGTGGGCGTCGGCTGGTTCAACAGATCACGCTGAATCGAGAGGAACTCATTGATCTTGGCGTCTATCTCACCGGAGCCGACGATGATGCCCCGCGCCGCGGCCTCCTGCCGGATCGCGGCATTCTCAATGTCCTTCTCCAGAACTTCTTCGGGCAGCCGCTCTTGCGATTCAATGAGCTTCTGGACGTTCGAACTGGCAGCCTGGGGATTCGACGCGTCCTTACTGCCCGCCGCGATCTGGGACTGAAGGTTCCGCATCTCGTCGGACAAGTCGTCGGTAAAGGTGCGCAAGGTGACCTTTTGGCCGGTCACGACGGCGACGGGCTCGCCGGGGAAACCGACCAGCTCGCGGTAGGTGCCAAACCCGACAATCAGGAGCGCCGCGGCCGCCACAGCAAGAACGGTCAGAAGAATCAAGCGCTGACTGCGCCGCTCGCGCGCCGCACGCGAGAGCGAGCGAGCGGAGGGACGCGCGGCCGCCGCGCGCACCGCGTCGCTTCTGCGGCGGTCGCGAGCGCGGCCTGGCGGACGACGCTCTTCGCTCACGTTCCTCCTCTTTGTGTCACGTTCGCTCGGGACGCGCTGTCACACCGCAACGGTCCGACGGCACACATCGGTCGCGGCGGCAGGAGACGGGGTCACTCGCTGGAGATGGTCGCGCAGCTTCTGGCCGCGTCAACCGCGCAAGACGATGCCGCTGATGCGGATGTGATCCGCGGTGTACGGCAAGAGGGCCATGAATCGCGCTCGCTTCAGCGCCTCCGCCAGCCCACGCTGGTGCCGCGCGCAGGTCCCGGTCTTTCTCCGGGGCTCGATCTTTGCACGGTCCGAGAGATACCGCCGTAGCCGTGCGACGTCTTTGTAGTCGATGTGGTCGACCTTGTCGACGCAAAACTGGCAGACGCGCCGGCGCGGCGGGTATCGCCCGCGCGGACCTCGCCGGGCGGCCGGGCGCGGACCTGGCGCCGTCCCGGCGGCTGGGCGGGGCGCGCCGGCCTCGGGCGCCGGGGCCGGCTGGGCGACAGCCGGTTCAGCTGGCGCCTGGACTTCTTCCGTCATCAATCGCCTCGAATGCTAAAAAGGTATTGAGTCGAGATCGCCCGCATCATCCGGCTCCATCTGGTGCTCGTGCACTTCGTCGCGCGGGCGGGTGTCGAGGATCTGCATCTCGTTCGCGTTGATCTGGAGTGTGAATCGGCGTTGGCCGTCGGGGCCCTCCCAGCTTCGGGACGAGAGCCGACCTTCCACGTAGACTCGCCGCCCCTTGCTCAGGTACTGACTGCACACCTCGGCCAGCTTGCCATTTGCCGTCACGCGGAACCACTCGGTCTCCTCGCGGCGCTCACCATCGGGGCCAGTGTAATTGCGGTTGCACGCGACGCTAAACGTTGTGAACGGTCGCCCAGCGGCGGAATACCGCATCTCGGGGTCGCCACCCAGGTTTCCGATGATCACTGCTTTACAGAGGCCCGCCATTGGTTGCTCCCTCTCCCATCGCCCAAACGACGTGCGAGAATGCTGGACGCATCGTCACTCAATCTTCAGAATCAAGTGCCGCAAGATCTGTTCGCTGAGACGAAGGCTTCGATCCAGATCCACCTCTTGTTCTGGACCAAGCGAAAACCGACCGATGTGATACACGCCCTCCTGGTAGCGCTGGATGGGATACGCGAGTCTGCGTCTCCCCCACACCTCCAGGCTCTTGACCTCACCGCCGCGCGACACCACGGATGCCCGAACTCGCTCTGTGGTAGCGGTGGCCTCCTCCTCCTCGAGGTCGGGCGGTAGGATGAAGAGGATCTCGTAATCTCGCAGCCTTCTCCCTCCTTTTCGACTATCAACGCACGCGTGGCCCATCCGCGGGGACACGCGCTTTTCCATAACACGGCAAACTGACGCATGGACTATATCATGTCAGCGTAGCGGCAATCGCCACGCGATGGCGAGCCACGAACTGATGGAGTCGCACGGGACGGAGTGGACCTGGGAGGATCGATGACGCTTCCGCCATTTACCAACCAGCCCCTCACAGATTTTTCAAACCCCCAGGAGCGCGACGGATTCGAGCGCGCCATTGCCCTGGTCGAGGCGGAACACGCCCGCGAGCGTCCGCTGGTCATCGGCGGGGCGCCACGCATGACCGGCTCCTGGATCGAATCCCGCGACCCAAGCGACCATCAGCGTATCGTGGGGCGCGTGGCGAAGGCGAGCACCCACGACGCGGAAGACGCGGTCCGCGCCGCCGAAGGCGCATACCCGGGATGGTCGAGAACCCCCGCGATCGAGCGAGCTGCGCTCGGTCTGCGCGCGGCGTCTATCATGCGCCGCCGGCGCCACGAGCTTTCAGCCACGATGGTGCTCGAGGTGGGGAAGACCTGGCCCGAAGCGGACGCCGACACCGCCGAAGCCATCGACTTCCTCGAGTACTACGCGCGAGAGGCGCTCGCTCTCGACGGTGCGCATCCGGTGATCCCGATCAAAGGCACAGCCAGCGACCTAAGGTACGTGCCAATCGGCGTTGGCGTTGCGATTCCGCCGTGGAACTTTCCGCTGGCAATCGCGATGGGGCTCGTCAGCAGCGCCATCCTCACCGGGAACACTGTCATCTTCAAACCGTCGAGCTTGGCTCCGGTCGTCGGCGCCAAGATCGTCGAGGTCCTCGATGAAGCCGGCGCGCCGCCCGGGGTCGTTAATTTCGTGCCGGGGCCTGGCGACTCAGTTGGCGACTTTCTCGTGGCGCATCCGCGCGTGCGCTTCATCAATTTCACGGGCTCCCGAGACGTGGGCGTGCGGATCAGCTCGGTGGCCGGCCGCATCGGCGATGGCCAACTGTGGATCAAGCGCGTAATCGCGGAGATGGGCGGCAAAAATGCGATCATCGTGGACCCGAGCGGTGACCTCGATCTCGCGGTTTCTGGCATCCTCGCGTCAGCATTCGGCTTCCAGGGTCAGAAGTGCTCGGCGTGCTCGCGGGTCATCGCCGACGGATCGGTCTACGATGAAGTCGTCGCTCGGGTGGCCTCGGGCGCCGAGGCGCTTCGCGTCGGGCCTGCGAAAGAGATCGAATCCGACATGGGGCCGGTTGCCGACGGCTCCCAGTTTCGAAAGATCGCCGGATACATCGAGGCCGGCCGCGGGGAGGGACGCCTCGTCGCCGGCGGCGAGCGGGATGATTCCATCGGCTACTTCATTCATCCGACCGTCTTTGCCGACGTGCCTCCAACAGCGTCCATCATGCAGGAGGAGATCTTTGGCCCGGTCGTGGCGATCACCAAGTCCCGGGACTTCGTGGATGCGCTGGCGATCGCCAATGGCACCCAGTACGGCTTAACGGGCGGGGTCTTCGCACGCGACCCGGCGAAGCTCGATCTCGCCCGTCGCGAGTTCCATGTCGGAAACCTTTACTTCAATCGGAAGATCACCGGTGCGCTGGTCGGCGTGGAACCTTTCGGTGGGTTCAAGTTGAGCGGAACGGACGCGAAGGCGGGCGGGCCAGACTACCTAAAGTACTTCCTCGAGGCGAAAGTCATCTCGGAACGCCTGTGACCGAGATCGTCTGCAGGCGAGTCCTCGTCGCAGGATGCGGCGCCATCGGCTCCGTCTTCGGCGGGTTGCTGCGGTACAGCGGCCACGAGGTGACGTTGCTGGGGCGACCCTGGCACCTCGATGCCATCGCCAGCCACGGGCTGCGAATCGACGGTATCTGGGGCGAGCACCACGTCTCGGGATTTCACCTCGCGGAGCAGCCATCCGAGCTGCACAGCCCCTTCGACCTCGTCCTATTGTGCGTGAAGGCGTACGACACCGAGTCCATGGTGGCATCCATCGCTGACCGCGTCGCGCCAGCGGGCGACGTGCTATCGCTGCAGAACGGGTTGGGGAACCTAGAGGCGCTGGCCCGCGCCTTCGGTCCCGCGCGCAGCCTGGGCGCAAGCGTGCTGGTTGGCGCGCGCATTCCCAGGCCAGGCTGCGTCACCGTGACGGTCCAGGCAGCTCCGGTCGTCTTTGGCCCGCTCGACGCTCGGGCCACCGGAGCAATGGGCCGGGCACGCGGGCTCGCGGACACATTCCGGCGGGCACGGATCGATTGCAGGGCGACTGACTCGATCGTCTCATACCTGTGGGCAAAGGTCCTCTACAACGCTCCGCTCAATGCCGTGGGCGCGCTCCTCAACCTCCACTACGGCGCCCTGGGAGAGGACTCGGCTCTGAGGGCCATCATGGACCGCGTGATCGATGAGGCGTTCGCCGTCGCCCTCGCCGAGAACGTCCCGCTCGACTGGTCGTCCGCGGCCGCTTATCGCGACTACTTTTACGGGTCGCTGCTGCCCGCGACCTTCGTTCACCGCAGCTCGATGCTCCAGGATCTAGAGCGCGGACGCCAAACGGAGATCGACGCGATCAACGGCGAGGTCTGGCGTCGTGGGAACCGCCTGGGCATCGCGACGCCGTTCAACGAGCTGCTGACTCTCCTGATCAGCGCGCGGACGCGCGCCGGAGCCCGCGCCGCGCAGCCGTAAAGTCCCATCGCCCGCGAGCATCACGCACTCGCCCCGGTCACCGCCCTATCGCGGGAACGCTTCCCGGAGCCCTCCGTCGACGGGGATCATCGCCCCTGTCGTTTTCGCCGAGCGATCACTCGCCAGCCAGAGAACGGCCTCCGCCACGTCTTCGGCGGTGATTCGGGCGCGGAGCAAATTTCTCTGGCTGTAGTGAGCCTCGAGCTCATCGACCGGGATCCCGTAGGAGCTGGCCCGCTGCTGGCGCACCTCGTTCGACCAGAGCCCGGACCCGGCGAACACGGCGTCGGGATTTACCATGTTTACGCGCACGCCGTACTCGCCGCCCTCGATGGCGAGCACCCGCGCGAGCTGCGCCTCCGCCGCCTTGGCCGCGCTGTAGGCGCCAAAATCCTTCCCGGGGGCCGTGACGTTTTTCGTCGCGACAAACACCATCGCCCCGCCGATCCGTTGTTCCCGAAACAGCCGCATGGCGGCGCGGGCCGCCAGGAAATGACCGGTGGCGTTGATGGCGAGGCTTTGCTCCCAGTCGGCCAGCGATAGCTCCTCCACGGGCGCAACGTGGGCGACGCCGGCGTTCGAGACGAGAAGGTCGAGCCCGCCGTAGGTGAGCCGGGCAAAGTCGAACGCGCGCTCCACCGAGGCCTCGTCGGTCACGTCGAGGCGCACCGACACAGCCCGAGCGTGGCCACGCTGCTTGACGATGGCGCCCGCGACCTCAGCCGCACCCTCCTCGTCGAGGTCGGAAACCACGACGTGTGCCCCCTCTTCGGCGAGCCGCCGCGCGATGGCGCGGCCGATGGCGCCCGCGGCGCCGGTCACCAGGGCGATGCGTCCGGCGAGGTCGCGGTCGGGAGGCGCGAGGCTGAGCTTGTACAGCTCCAGCGGCCAGTACTCCGCGTCGAACGCGTCGCGCTCGCTCAGCGACGCATAGCGGTCGATCGCCTCCGCGCCCGTCACCACCCGAACCGTGTGGTGGTAGATGTCCGCTGGAATCAGCGCGCCGCGGGCGTCACGGCCAGACGTCCACATCCCGATGCCAGGCATCAGGACGACGCGCGGCGCAGAGTCCAGGAGCGGCTCATCGGTGCGAAACCGCGCGTAATGCGCTTCTTCCTCCTCGCAATAGCGCGCGACGGACTCGCGGAGCGCATCGGTGATACCCGCCAGGTCGGACGGATCGGGCGCGGCGAGGACGAGGGGCCGTCGCTTGGTGTTCAACATGTGGTCGGGCGTCGCGGCGCCGGCGCGGGTGACGTCGGCCAACCGGGGGCTTGCAAGGAAGTCCAGGATGTCGGCTCCGTCGTCGAACCGAAGGATTTTCCGAGCCCGTTGGCTCAACAATCCGCGCAGCACCGGCGCGAGCCTCGCCGCGAGGTCCCGGCGCTTTTGGGCGGGGAGAGCTTGAACGCCATGCGCTGCCGCCGCGGACGCATGCGGGGCGCGCCTGGACACGATTTCTTCCGCTCGACTGACGAGGTCGATGTGCCGGTCGTACGCCTCCCTGGCCGTTTCGCCCCAGGTGATCAGCCCGTGGTTCATGAGCACGACGCCACGTGCATCCGGGTTGTTTCGCACGGCGATCGCGACCTCCTTCGCCAGTTGAAAGCCCGGTCGTCGATAGGGCACGAGTGCGACGTCGCGGCCGAGCGCCTCGCTCACCGTCTCCTCGCGGCCAGTCGTGTTGGTCAGCGCCAGGATGGCATCGGCATGAGAGTGGGCCACGGCAGTGGCATCGAGGTAGCCGTGGAGCAGCGTCTCGATGGAAGGCCGCGGGGCCGAGGGATCGACCATGCAGCGCGCGAAGTAGGCGACCATCTCCTCGTCGGTCATCGCTTCGCGGGCAAAGCTGGCTCGGATATCATCCAGGCGGACGGCGGGAAAATCCTTCGGCTCGGCCGCCTTCATGTCGGACCCTGTGCCTTTGATCAAGAGGAGGTTCGTGGGCCGTCCCAGCAGGTCAGGCTCGGTGACCTTGATCGACGTGTTCCCGCCACCCCAGACGACGAGCGCCTCCTCCCTGCCCATCACGCGTGAGAGATACACGAGCTGTTGAAGCGGACTGGTCCCCGCCTCATCATCGACCCAACAGTTCCGCACCGGCGACCTCCGCGGCTATTCGCCGCCGCATTCTAAACAGTGGCGCGCGAACGGAACAGTGACCGTGTCGGCCCGCCGTTCTTGGGTGGATCGGTCGCCTCGAAGCGCATATAATCCTAGTGCGGGACTAGGAAATCCGGGGTGAGCCCATGCTGCAGGTATCACAGAGAGCTCATTACGGCCTTCGCGCCATGACGGAGCTGGCAAAGGCGTACGGCCGCGGTCCACTGTCGCTGACGGAGATCGCGTACGCCGAGCGCCTGCCGGCGGGGTACCTGGAGCAGCTCGTGATGCCTTTGCGCCGCGCCGGCCTCATCGAGGGCACGCGGGGCGCGCACGGCGGATACGAGCTGGCGCGGCCGCCGGCGCAGCTCACAGTCGGAGCGGTCGTTCGGGCGCTCGAGGGGCCCGTGGCGCCGGTGGAGTGCCTCGCCATCGAGTACGTGGCGGGGTCGTGCGACCGCGAGATTGGCTGCTTGTCGCGTCCGGTCTGGCGGCGGCTCAAGAACAGCATCGACCAGGTACTGGACTCCATAACCCTCGCGGACCTGTGCGCGGATGTCGACTCGGACGTCTCGTTTGTCCCGGCGGATCAGGTCCGTGCCGTACCGTCTGAGCCGTGCGCCGTCGGGTCGGCCGCCGTCGCGCCAGAAACGAACGTTGGGCCACCACTGTGAGGAACGAAAGAACGATGGTGAAGACACCCACAACGATTGAGGCGCTCGCCGAGCGCGAGTACAAGTACGGCTTCGTCACCGATATCGAGGCCGATACCGTCCCGCGTGGTCTCAGCGAGGACATTATTCGCCTCATTTCCGCGAAGAAGAATGAGCCCGATTTCATGCTGGAGTGGCGCCTCAAGGCGTATCGGCATTGGGCGAAGCTGGAGAAGTCAGAGGCGGAGCCGCGCTGGGCGAACGTCCATTACCCCTCGATCGACTACCAGGACATCATCTACTACGCGGCGCCGCGGCAGAAATCCGTACCGGGCAGCCTCGACGAAGTCGATCCCGAGCTCATCGCAACGTTCGAGAAACTCGGCATCCCTCTCGAGGAGCAGAAACGGCTCACCGGGGTTGCCGTCGATGCCGTCTTCGACAGCGTCTCCGTGGCGACCACCTTTAAGGAGAAACTTGCTGAGGCTGGCGTGATCTTCTGCTCATTCTCCGAAGCGGTGCAGAAGCACCCCGACCTCGTTCGGAAGTACCTGGGCTCGGTCGTCCCCTACACCGACAACTTCTTCGCATCCCTGAACTCCGCAGTCTTCAGCGACGGGTCCTTCTGTTACGTGCCGAAGGGCGTCCGCTGTCCGATGGAGCTGTCGACGTATTTCCGCATCAATACGGCGGAGACGGGACAGTTCGAGCGCACGTTGATCATCGCGGACGAGGGCAGCTACGTCAGCTATTTGGAGGGTTGCACCGCGCCGATGCGCGACGAAAACCAGCTCCACGCGGCGGTAGTGGAGCTGATCGCACATAAAGATGCCCAGATCAAGTACTCAACGGTCCAGAACTGGTACGCCGGCGATAAGGAAGGCCGCGGTGGGATCTTCAACTTCGTCACGAAGCGCGGTAAGTGCCTCGGGGATAACTCGAAGATCTCGTGGACGCAGGTTGAGACCGGATCGGCGATCACCTGGAAGTACCCCAGCGTGATTCTGCAGGGGAACAACTCGGTGGGCGAGTTCTACTCGGTCGCGGTGACGAATAACTATCAGCAGGCAGATACGGGGACCAAGATGACCCACATCGGAAGGAATACCCGCAGCACGATCATCTCCAAGGGGATCTCGACCGGGCACGGGCAAAACTCCTACCGCGGGCTCGTCAAGGTTCAAAAGGGGGCAGTTGGGGCGCGCAACTACTCGCAGTGCGACTCGCTCCTCCTGAGCGACACTTGCGGCGCGCACACCTTCCCATACATCGAAGTGGCGAACGATACGGCGCAGGTGGAGCACGAAGCCTCGACGTCGAAGATCGGCGAGGACCAGCTCTTCTACTGCAAGCAGCGCGGCATCTCCGAAGAGGACGCCGTGTCGATGATCGTGAACGGGTTCTGCAAAGAGGTGTTCCGCGAGCTTCCCATGGAGTTCGCCGTCGAGGCGGCGAAGCTGCTGGGCGTGAGCCTCGAGGGAAGCGTAGGATAATGGCGCTGCTTGAGATTCGCGACCTCCACGTGAGCGTCGACGACACCGAGATCTTGCGTGGCGTCGATCTCACCGTTCCCGCTGGGGAGATCCACGCCGTGATGGGCCCCAACGGGTCTGGGAAGAGCACCCTCGCGCAGGCTCTGGCGGGCCACCCGTCCTACACGGTCACCCGCGGAGAAGTCCTCTACGACGGGCGCGACCTGATGGCCATGAGCGCCGAGGAGCGGGCGCGAGAGGGCGTCTTCCTCGCATTCCAGTACCCGGTGGAGATCCCCGGCGTGGCCAACGCGTACTTTCTGAAGGCCGCGGTCAACGCGATTCGCGCCCACCGGGGCCAGGAAGAGATGGACGCGATGGAGTTTCTGGGTTACCTGCGCCAGCGGCTCAAGTTCGTCGAGATGGACCAGAGCTTCATGAGCCGCGCCGTCAACGAGGGATTCTCCGGAGGCGAGAAGAAGCGAAACGAGATCCTGCAGATGGCCGTGCTCGAGCCGCGCCTGGCCATTCTGGACGAGACGGACTCTGGGCTCGACATCGACGCCCTGAGGATCGTTGCTGGGGGTGTCGAACGGCTGCGGGATCCATCGCGCGCGATGATCCTCGTGACCCACTATCAGAGGCTGCTGAACTACGTGACGCCCGACTACGTGCACGTCCTGATGGACGGCAGAATCGTGCGCTCGGGCGGAAAAGAGCTCGCCCTCGAGCTCGAGGCCAAAGGCTACGACTGGCTCAAGCAGGAGACTGCATGACGGCGCCACCGGTCACCCGTCATCCAGTCTCCGAGAAAGACCAGTACCTGCAGGCCATCGCCACGCTGGCGGGGCAGCGCGACGCGGCTGAGCCGGTGTGGCTCGCACGGCTTCGCAACGTCGCCGCTGACCGCTTTCGCCGTCTGCGCTTCCCGACGATTCACGACGAGGAGTGGAAGTATACGAGCGTCGCCCCGATCCTTCGCGGGTCCTTCACTTCCCCTCCCGGGGGTGCGCCAGCGACTGTCTCCAATGATGACGTGGGGAAGACGATTGTCGACACGGACGGACCGCGCCTCGTGTTCGTGGATGGACGGTACGTCGCGGAGCTGTCGCGTCCGGTCACGGGCTCGGCCGAGATGGTGGCGACCCTGCCTCATGGCGTCGACGCCGATCCCGATACGATCGAGGCGCACCTTGGCCGACTCGCGACGACGGCGGACAACATCTTTTCCGCCCTCAACACCGCCCTCCTTTCCGACTGTGGCGTGATCGTCGTTCCGCGGGGCGTCGTACTGGACGAACCGATTCAGCTGGTGTTCGTCTCGGCCCTCGACCACGCCGCCATCGCCCCGCGGATGCTGGTGGTCCTGGGCGCCGCGAGCGCGGCGACGATCGTGGAGACCTACGTGTCGCTCGGTTCGCCGGAGGCGTTCACCAACGCGGTCGCGGAGATCGTCGTCGGTGAAGGGGCGACCCTATCGCACTTCCGCGTGGTCGATGAGGCTGAAGGCACAGTACACATTGGTCGCACTGAGGTCCGACAGGGCTCGGACGGCGCATACGAATCGTTGACCGTCTTCGCCTCGGCCGCCCTCGGCCGACACGACCTGGCCGTGCATCTGGATGGACCGGGAGCGACCTGCACGCTGAATGGCCTGACCCTGGCCCGCGGATCGCAACATCTGGACAGTCACACGCTGATCGAGCACGCGGCCCCGCACGGCGTGAGCCGCCAGCTCTACAAGGGCATCCTCGCCGACCACGCGCGCGTGGTTTTCAACGGCAAGATCGTCGTTCGCCCTGGGGCCGATGGGACCGACGCGCGCCAGGCGAACCAAAGCATCCTCCTGTCGCGTGAGGCAACCGTTGATACCAAGCCGCAGCTCGAGATCTTCGCCGACGACGTTCGGTGCACTCACGGCGCCACTGTAGGACAGCTCGATCCGGAGATGATCTTCTATCTCGAGAGCCGCGGCATTGGCGAAGATGCTGCGCGCACTCTGTTGACCTACGGATTTGCCAGCGAGCTGATACGCGACATCGCCCACGCCGAGATCCGCCGCTATCTGGCCCGGCTCGTCACCCGACGCGTGCGGTCTGGCGAAGCCGACGCGCTTCCGGAGACCCTCGACTTCGTGTTCCAGGTGTGAAGACGTGTCTGAGCTGCGCGAGCTTTACCAGCAGGTCATTCTGGACCACAACAAGAATCCGCGGAATTTCCATCCGATGGCGGACGCCACCCGAACTGCCGAGGGACGGAACCCGCTGTGTGGCGACGAGATCAAGGTTTACGTCAGGCTCCACGACGACACGATCGAAGACATCAGCTTCGAGGGGCGCGGCTGCGCCATCTCCAAAGCTTCAGCCTCGATGATGACTATGAGTCTCAAGGGCAAGTCCATCGCCGACGCGGAGAGACTGTTTCAGAGCGTCCACACCATGCTGGCCGGCAGTGGAGACGTCGAAGACGAGGACGAGACGCTGGGGCGTCTGGCGGCACTATCCGGCGTGCGCGAATTTCCCGTGCGCGTGAAGTGCGCCAGCCTCGGGTGGCACGCGCTCAAGGCGGCGCTCGACGCGGACACCGGGCCGGTCTCGACAGAATAAGATCTGGTCCAATCGGAGCGCACTGTGGAAAACGAAAATGTGAAGTTCACCCGCGACTGCGAGGTGATTCAAATTCCCAGCGGCATCCGCACGATGGTGCGTCAGGGAACGAATGCCCTGATCACGCAGGCCCTCGGCGGGACGTACACGCTCGTCACGTCCAACGGCGAGATGGTTCGCGTCACAGGGCGCGACGCCGACGCGATTGGTCAGCCCGTCTCGGAATCGCCCGCGCGACTGCGGTCTGCGACGAGCGACCCGAAGGAATTGGAAGAGATGGTCTGGGATGAGCTGCGAACGTGTTACGATCCCGAGATACCGATCAACATCGCCGATCTCGGGCTCGTCTATCGATGCGAGGTGTCTCCGCTTCCGCAGGGCGACTTCCGCGTCGAGATCGACATGACGCTCACGGCTCCAGCCTGCGGAATGGGGGACGTGCTCAAGGCCGAAATCGAGACCAAGGTTGCTGGCCTACCCGGCGTCAAGGAGCTTGACGTGCAGCTCGTCCTCGACCCGCCGTGGGATTACAGCATGATCCCCGACGCCGCGAAACTCACGCTTGGGATGATGTAACGGAACGATGATGCGAGCGAGCGCCGTGAAAGCCCGGAGTCGTTGATGGTTCGTGACCTCCTGCATCGACCGATCCGCGATCTACGAATTTCGATCACCGATCGCTGTAATTTTCGGTGCACCTATTGCATGCCATTTGACGACTACCCCTGGACGCCCAGTGACGAGTGCCTGACCTTCGAGGAGATCACCCGCGTCGTCCGGGTGTTCGCGGGGCTTGGCGTAGAGAAGATCCGCCTGACCGGCGGCGAGCCCCTGCTGCGCGCGCGAGTCGAGGACCTCGTATCCTCGCTCGCCGCCATCGAGGGCATCGACGCGGTGTGCCTCACCACGAACGGGTCGCTGCTCGCCGACAAAGCGGAAGCCCTGAAGCAGGCCGGGCTCAGCCGTATCAACGTGAGTCTCGACACGCTGGACTCCGAGAAGTTCGCGCGGATTCGGCGTCGCGGAGACCTGGGGAAAGTGCTCCAGGGAATCGCCGCCGCCCAGGAGGCCGGACTCTCGCCCATCAAGCTAAACGCCGTCATCCAGCGGGGCGTGAACGACGATGACATCATCCCGTTGGTCGACTTCGCCCGAACCAACGGCCTCGCGATTCGATTCATCGAGTTCATGGACGTCGGGAACGCCAACGGATGGAGGCTCGAGAAGGTCGTTTCGAAGCGCGAGATCCTGCAGGTCATCGACGCGCACGTGCCCCTCATCGAAGTTGGGCGCGACAAGGGAAGTGCTCCGTCGGTTGACTATCGCTTTGCCGATGGCACGGGTGACGTGGGCGTCATCGCCTCGGTCACCGAACCCTTCTGCTCGACGTGTACGCGTGCGCGGCTCACCGCGGATGGGAAGCTCGTCACCTGTTTGTTCTCCAATACGGGCTATAGCGTGAAGGCGCTTCTGCGGGGCGGAGCCACCGATGAGGAGGTCACGCAGGCCATCTCCGCGACGTGGAGCAAGCGCATCGATCGGTTCTCGCTGGACCGGCTCGAGGCGCTCAACTCCGGCTCCGGCTACGAACCGGCCCAGCACCAAAAAATTGAGATGATCACCCTTGGAGGGTAGGTTGCCAACGAGCGAGATCGCCGCGATCCGGGAGGACTTCCCCATATTCCAGCGGTTCGTCCACGGGAAGCCGCTGGTGTATCTGGACAGCGCGGCGACGTCGCAGAAGCCGAAAGACGTGATCCAAGCGCTCGAGAGCTACTACCGGAGCTACAACGCCAACATCCATCGCGGCATCTATTCCATCGCGGAGGAGGCGACGCAAGCCTACGAGAGCGCGCGCGCGAAAGTCGCCCGGTTCATCGGAGCGGCCGATTCCGCGACCGTCGTGTTCACCCGCAACACCACCGAAGCCATCAATCTCGTCGCCTACGCGTGGGGACAAGCAAATATCGGGGCGGGCGATGAAATCGTGCTCACCGAGATGGAGCACCACAGCAACTTGATCCCCTGGTTGCTCCTCGCCGAGCGGACCGGCGCGGTGCTGAAGCACATCCCCTTTGGGCCGGACGGCTTTCTCGACATGGACGCTGCGCGCGGCCTCATCACGGATCGAACGAAACTCGTGGGCGTCGTCCACATGTCGAACGTGCTGGGAACCATCAATCCGGTGCGGGAGATTGCCGCAATGGCGCACGAGCACGGGGCGCTGATGCTCGTCGATGGAGCGCAGAGCGTGCCACACCTGGGTGTCACCGTGGACGACCTCGACTGCGATTTCCTGGCATTCTCCGCCCACAAGATGCTCGGCCCAACGGGCGTGGGAGCGCTGTGGGCGCGGCGGAAGATTCTCGAGGCCATGCCTCCATTCCTCGGCGGCGGCGAAATGATCGCGCAGGTCTATCTCGATCGAGCGACGTACAACGACCTCCCGTGGAAATTCGAGGCGGGCACCCCAAACGTCGCGGACGCCATCGCCTGGGGCACGGCCATCGATTATCTCGAACGCGTCGGGATGCCATCGATCCGCCAGCACGAGATCGAGTTGACCGAGTACGCGCTGGAACGACTCGGGGAAGAGCCCGACGTGGATCTGTACGGACCGCGCGACGTGCGCAAGAAGGGCGGCGTCGTCGCCTTCAATTTGGGCGACATCCACGCGCACGACGTCGCAGCGATCCTCGACGCGGAGGGTGTCTGCATTCGCGTCGGCCATCATTGCTGCCAGCCACTCATGCGAAAGCTGGATATCGCCGGAAGCGCGCGCGCCAGCTTCTATCTCTACAACACGCGCGATGACGTCGACCGCTTGGTGAGTAGCCTCGACCGTGTCCGCGACGTATTTGGGACGAATCGTGCTTGAGGATCTCTACCGAGAGGTCATCCTGAAGCACTACCAGTCGCCGGCGAACCGACGAGAAATCGAGAGCCCGGACGTGACCGCGTCGGCGAGCAATCCGCTGTGCGGCGACGAGATCACGATCCTCGCCGTCATCGGTGCAGACGGATCGATCGCGGACGCTTCGTTCCACGCGCGCGGCTGCTCCATCTCCCAGGCCTCGGCCGACATGATGGCCGACGTCGTTCGCGGAAGATCGTTGGTCGAAGCGAGAGAGGCGATCTCCCGCGTCGAGGAGATGCTCGTGGGCGGGAGCGATGACGTGGCCGATCTGGGCGAGCTCGAGGCTTTGCGCAGCGTCCGGAAGTTCCCGGTGCGAATTCGGTGCGCGATGATGGCCTGGGAGACCCTACGCAACGGCATCGACGCATACGAACGGCGCGCATGACGGTCGACCCGCCGCCCCTGCGATCGCTGGGCATCATCGCAACGCGCGGATCCTCAAACAACCTCTTTCAGGTGGCGACGCTGGTGCGCGCAGCCACCGCTCTCGGCGCATCCGTGGAGGTGCTCTTTCGCGACTCGGCGCTCGCCAAGCTCTCGCACGATCGGATCGACGTTCCCGAATGGTCCGCCACCTACGCCGCAGTCGAGCCAAAGTTGCGAGAACGGCTGAAGGCAGCCGAGTTTACGAGCATGGAGTCGTTCCTCCGGGATGCGAAGGAGCACGGCGACGACGTGCGCTTCTGGGCGTCATCCCAAACGATGGAAACCGATGGTCTCCGCCTCGCGGATCTCACGTCCCTTCTAGACGGAGCGGTGTCGCCCGAGTCGTTCGACGAGCGCGCCACCCGTTTTGAGGCATTGCTGAGCTTTTGAGGTGGCCAGCTACGTCAGCGGGCAAGTCCGGATTCACTTTCGGGAAGTGGGAGATGGCTTCCCGCTCCTCCTCGTCCACGGCTGGGGCGCAAGCGGCGCGGAGTGGGACGAATACGGTTGGCTGGCAGCGCTGCGGGGTCGACGTCTTCTCGTTCCCGACGTGCGCGGACACGGCGCCAGCGATCGGCCATTCGAGCCCGCCGCGTACGAGATGGATCAGCTGGCGCGGGACGTGATCGCGCTGGCCGACGCGGTCGGCGCTTCAACCTTCGACCTCTTTGGCTATTCGATGGGCGCCGCCATCGCCCTCTGGACCGCGGTCCTCGATCCCGGCCGCGTCAGAGCCCTCATCGCGGGCGGGGTGACCGGCGAAAGTCCGGACGGGGCTCGGGCGCTTGCGCGCGAGCTCCGCGGCGAACTGCCGCTCAGCGCGCGAGGACGCACCTATCGCGACTACGCGCTCAAAGCCAACCCCGACGGGCTGGACGCGCTGATCGCGTGCCTCGAGTCCGGGCTTCCGACGCCGCCATGCGCCGAGCTAGCGGTCTTCGGCGGGGAGGCGCTGCTCTTCGCGGGCGATCTCGACCGCCGTGCAGAGCACACGCGCGCCGTGGCGAGCTGCCTGCCCGGCGGTCGGTTCCTGCTCCTGCCGGGCCTGGACCACATGGGCGCGTTCGGCGATCCGCGGGCGCATCGCGCCGTGGACGCGTTCCTCGGAGAAGTGGCCGACACGTGATCACGAAGATCTCTCCGGCCGACGCCGCGGACTTCTCGACGA
>DASRDP010000138.1 GCA_035652535.1 Chloroflexota bacterium | reverse complement strand
ATATCCCTGCCTGGAGAAGGGAGGCATCATCTTCACCTACATGGGTGAAGGCGATCCGCCGCTCTTGCCGAACTACGAAGTGCTTTCCGCCCCTGAGGAGAACCGGTTCACCACCAAGCACTTCCACGAATGTAACTATCTGCAGGGGCTTGAGGGCAACATGGACAGCGCCCACGTCCGCTTCTTGCACCGCTTCCTGCGCACGGAGGCCGGCACCCGGGCGCTCAGCGAGCATCCCCGCGAGCTGAATCCGGGTGAGTCCGCCCGCTACCGGGACCCGGCCGAAGAGGAACAGTATTACGGGCCGGTGCGTGTGGAGGAGACCGACTTCAGCGTGTGGGCCTACTACGCAAATGGCAGCGGCGGGCCGGATCTGATCATGCCGAGCCTATGCCTGACCGGTGGCGGCGCTCAGGCCGAGGGCGACGGCTATCAGCTCTACTGGCGGGTACCGATCGACGACACCCACCACTGGCTGTTCGTGCTCTCGTTCAAGCGGTCGGGCCCGATCGCCGAGGAGCGCCGCCACAGCCGCAGCTGGGCGTTGATGACGCCCGATTACCACTTCACCCGCAACCAGGGCAACCGTTACCTCCAGGACCGGGACGAGCAGAAGACGAGCACCTTCACGGGCATGGGCTCGGTGTTCGTCGTGCAGGACGCGCTGGCCAACGAGACCCAGGGCCCGATCCAGGACCGGACGCGGGAGGTGCTCGGCTCCATCGATATGTCGGTGGTCGCGGGCCGAAAGCTCTTGCTGAAGGGCATTCGCGCCGTGCAGGAGGGCACGGACCCGCCGGGAGTCATTCGCGACCCCCGAGTCAACGCGGTCGATCCGCTCTTCCTGAAGAGTAATGTGCCCGCGTCCGAGGCGGAGATCGAGGCTATGCTCGCCGCGACACGCGGGCGCTGGGTGAAGTCCCCTGTCTGACTAAGCCGACATGTGCTTGGGGCGCTCGGGCGACCGATACGGCATCTCTCCCCGCAAGGAGGTAAGGACGCGACATGAGCGGCCTGGATCAGCCCATCGTCATTGCGAACTCCAGCTTCCACACCGGCCATGAGCGCTCATTCCTGGCCGCCGAAGAGCAGGGCTTCACGAAAGAGGAAGGGCTCGACCGCTACGTGTACCTGCGAGGCGGGCTGATCCCAGCCCAATGGGAGCCGGAGGCTCTTGGCCGTGTCATGTGGGAGCGGGGCGTGGACATCGCGCCCTCGGTCAATGTGTGGTCCGCCATCAGGCAGCGGGCTCTCGGCGAGGACGTCTTCATCGTGGGCGGCTGGCGGGTGCAATCGGCGCCGAAGCTGATCGGGGCGAAGGGAATCACTCGACCCGAGCAGATTAAGGGCGGCCGCAGCATGATTCGCGATCGGTGGGGCATGCACATCGGCATCATGCTCGCTCTGCAGACGTTCGGCGTCGGCCCCGACGACGTCGACTGGGTCGAGAGCTCGGCGGTCGCCTACGGGGCTGGCGGTGCCGACGACGCGCTCCGCTCGGGCGAGATCACCGTGCTCCCGGCGTCCGGCCCCCGCGCGGAACAGCTCCTGAGGGAGGGACACCCCCTCGTGCTCGATCTGCCCGACTTCTTCCTCCAACAGGGCGCCTGGCCGCCCGGGCGGGTCGTCGTCGCGACCGGTGAGACCATCGAGAAGCGAGGCGCCGATCTGCGCGCCTTCCTGCGGGCCAACCTTCGCGGCTACTGGTTCTCCATCGATCCCGCCAACCACGCGTACATGCATGACCTGGAGACCCGCTGTCGCCAGTCGACCTTTAACCAGGACGAGCGCAAGGTCCGCCGTCTCCGCGACGACGGCGCGGAGGATGACAACGATCCCCGCATGTTTGGTGGCAGCATGGCCCTCGACGGACAGGTGGACCGAGCCGCCCTCCAGCGGGTGATCGACAGCATGGTCGCGGCCGGTCGCCTCGACCGGCGGCTCGAGGCAGGGAACGTCCTGCGGCAGGAGGCCGCAGTCGACGCCTGTCAGAACCTCGTCGATCGCGGCCTCATCGACGCCGAGAGGCTTGCCCAGTGGCGCAAAGCCAAAGGCGTCATTCGGTAGTTGAGTTCTATTCAGTCCAGCGCCAGAGCTGAATGTTTCGGTAATCCGGCGCAGAGTCTGGCGTCTCCCGTCCCACTGGCCCCTCCAGATTGCCGGTGTGCGCGGTTACCACGACGTCGAAGTAGAGCGGGATGGAGCCCACGGTCTGGGTAAACGTTCGCTCCATGCCGGCGATGGCTTGGACGCGCTCGGTCGGCTCGAGGGCCTTGGCGTAGGCATCGTAGAAGCGGTCGGACTCCGGGCTGGCCCAGGCGCCCAGATTGTTGCCCCGCCAGTGGTTCTCGGCTGTTGGACTGGCGACCGACGTGGACTGTTGGTAGAGGTTGATCGTGGGCCCGGTCTCGATGTGGAGCCCGGGCGCCAATGCACGCACGCTCTGGTCACCGACTGCTTCGGCCGGGATGACGTTGACCGACGCGTCGATTCCGGCCCGTTTGAGGCCGTCAGCGAAGACCTGGCCCTGTCGCTCGTAGAAGGGCCAGCAGGATCAGGATACACGGCAAGATCTTGGGTATCAGCCCGCGAGCTCCCACTCGTAGATGTTCCAGTGGGACGCGTCGCCCTGGGGCCCTTTCAGCGCCGCGACGTGAGGAACGACGCTCAGCAGATAGTAGAGCGGGTAGCTGGGGAGCAGCTCGCTCTGGATCTTCATCATCTGGGTCAGCGCCTCGATCTGGTCGGCGCGGACCACGGTCTTGTTGTAGCGGTCCCACCAGGAATCGTAGTCGGGGTTTGTCCAGCCGCCGCGGTTGTTGCCGCTCCAGTGGTTGGCGGCGGTGCCGATCTGATCGCTGACCAGACTCTGGGCTCCACCAACCTCGCTGGTCATGCCGTTGCCGTGCACCACGCCGCCGGCGAACGTGGCGTTGAGCTCGGGGTCGTTGCGGATAGGGTTGGGGACCAGCGTGCCCTGAACGTCGATGCCTACGCTCTGCCAGGAGTTCACCATGATGGGCAGCAGCTGCTCGCGCTGAGGGCCGAGCGAATAGATGACTGAGGGTTGGAATCGCTGGCCGGCCGCGTCGACGAAGAACCCCTCACGATCCTTCACGAAGCCGGCGCTGTTCATGAACTGCTCGGTCTTCGTCGGGTCGAACGGGTACTTTGTGATTGCTCGATCGACGTCGGGAAAGAAGGGCGCCTCGCGCCGCACAAACGTGTCGGCGACTGACCCCAACCCCTGATAGAGGCCCTCGATGATGCCGGCCTTGTCCAGGCTGTGGGCGAGTGCTTTCCGCACCCGAAGGTCGGCGATGGCCGGGGTGCCCAGAAACTCCGGGCGATGCTGGATGTCGAGGGTGATAATCGCGGTCGAGGTGGGAATGATGACGCCCTTCTTGTCGACGTCGTTGAAGCCGCCCTGGCCCTTCAGCGTGTTTGCTTCCTCGATCCCGATGACGTCGGTCACCACCATGTGTACCTGCCCGGCGAGCAGGGCGGCCAGCACGGTGTTGCCATCGGTGATGATCCGCAGAACGATCTTGTCGATCTTGGGTCGGCCGAGCGCGTGGCCATCGAAGGCGGTTCCCTCCAGCTGGGCCCCGGGCTCCCAGTGGGTCAGCTTGAACGGCCCGACCCCGACGAACTCCGTGGTCCAGTAGCGCTGAGACATGAAGGGGTCACGCTGGCCGGCCGGATCCTGCTCGAAGGCCGCGAATGACTCGCCGAGAATGGCCCGCGGGAGTGGATCGAGCCCTTCTCCCTGATGGAGGTACGAGGTGCGCCAGGAGATGCGGATGGTCCGGGGATCGACGGCGGTGATCCGATCGATCAGGTTCTGGGGAGTGGGCACGAACACGCCGGCGAGCCCCGGCGCCGAGTAGACCTGGTTCGCGAAAACGAAGTCGTCCGCGGTGAGCGGGCTGCCGTCGTGCCAGGTGAGACCGGGCCGCAGCGTCCAGGTCGTCTCCATCCGGCCATCCGGGAATACCTGCCAGCTTTCGGTCTGGAGCTGGGGCAGCCCCTCGGCCAGGTAGGGCCGGAACTCGCCGCGGGCGTCGGCGATGGCCAGCCCGGCGTTGAAGACGCGGGTTGTTCGGGCCGGGTTCACGCCCCCATAGGCTTTCGCGGAGAGGTTCTTCACTTCCTGATTGATCACCATGACCAGCGTAGTTGATTGGGCCGGGGTGGTGGAAGCAGACGCCGCCGGACGCGACGTCGCGCTCTGCGACGCCCCGCACGCGCTCAAAAGAATCGTGGCGGCAACAAGGCCGCCAATCAGGGGATTCGTCATGGAGTTGACGGGGATTTGATCACATAGGCGCCACGTGCGTCAATAGCGGGATGGGCGGGGACTCCGAGGGGGGCCCGCGCTCGCGGCGCGTGATAGACTAGGCACCACCTGTCGCAGGGGGCCAAAGATGTTGACGGCGGAGCATCCAGGGGGTGGCGGCCGTATTCGGGCTGGCGCGGCCGAACTTCGGCGGGGTGGCGGTACAGCAGATGTATGAGGGCCACGTGGCCGACCTGATCCAGGCGCTGGAGCCGGGGGGCGACCAGCACAGCGGCCACCACATCTGGGTCGTGGTCGCTGACGACATCGATCCCGCGAACACCGAGGAGGTGCGGTGGGCGATCGCCAGCCGCTGCATCCCCGAGACCGCCGTGACGCTGGTGCCGGGCACGGCCGTCTGGCAGCTCGACCCACGCATCGCCCCCGGCGCGCGATCCAAACCCACCGGCCAGGCCGGATCCGCTACAAAGCGGACAGCACGGTAGTCAACGCGTGTCGGCCCTATGCGTGGAAGGATGAATTCCTGACGGTCAACCGCAATAGTCCCGACCTGACCGCCCAGATCGTGCAGAAATGGGCGCACCTATTCGCCGGTATGCCGACGCTCTGAGCCTGGAGGAGGGACCGCCATGCTGAGCAAAGAAGAGAACGAGCTGCTGACCCGGACCGATCCCGGGACGCCATGCGGCGATCTGCTCCGGCGCTACTGGCAGCCGGTCGCGCTGTCCGAGGAGCTGGGCACGTATCCGATCCCGCTCCGGATCATGGGCGAGGATCTGGTGCTGTTCCGGGATGATCAGGGCCGCATTGGTCTTCTCGACATCCATTGCTCGCATCGCGCGGCGGATCTCTCGTACGGGCGGGCGGAGGATGGCGGGCTGCGCTGCATCTACCACGGCTGGCTGTATGACGTGAACGGACGGTGCCTGGAGACGCCCGCCGAGCCGGAGGGGAGCAACCTGCGGCTCACGATCCGGCACCCGGCGTACCCGTGCCAGGAGCGGGGCGGAGTGATCTTCGCCTACATGGGCCCGGGCGAGCCGCCGCTGCTGCCGGCGTACGCGGTGCTGGCGGCGCCGCCGGAGCGGCGGGTAATGACGAAGTACTACCACGAGTGCAACTACCTCCAGGGCCTCGAGGGCAACGAGGACTCCACGCACGTCCGGTTCCTGCATCGCTTCCTGAACACGGAGAGCGGCGCCAGGTTCCTCCAGGCGCATCCGAGCGAGAACAACACCGAGTTCCGCACCCCGGAGCGCGGCAAGTTTTATGGCCCGACCGAGATCGAGGAGACCGACTTCGGGGTCTGGAGCAACGGACGGCCCGGCTTCCTACTTCCCAGCCTGGCGTTGACCGGCGGCGGCCCGCAGCCCTACGGCGATGGCTATATGCTGTACTGGCGGGTGCCGATCGACGACACGCACCACTGGCTCTATATCATGGCATTCAAAGAGTCGGGGCCCATCCTCCAGGAGAAGCGCCACGGATGGACGGACGCGCTGGTCGGGGCGGACTATCGGCCCTACCGCAACCTATCCAACCGCTACCTGCAGGATCGCGAGGAGCAGCGAACGGCGACATTCACGGGCATGGGACCGGTGTTTCCGCCCCACGATGCCTGCGTGAACGAGGGGGCGGGCCCGATCCAGGACCGCACGCGCGAGCATCTGGGGTCCGCCGACAGCGTGATCCCCGCGTGCCGCAAGCTCATGCTGCGCTGCATTCGGATGGTGCAGGAGGGACACGACCCGGCGGGCGTCATCCGGGACGCGGAAGTCAACCGCGCAGATCCTCTGTGGCTTCGCGTCAACGCCCCGCCACCGCCTGAAGCGGCGGCCGCCCGCGCGGCCGACTTCTGGGTCGAGAGCGTGCGGGGCTAACGTTGGGACGAGCGACCCTCCTGCTGTCGTTCCTGATAGCGACCGCCTGCGCCTCGTCGACGACGACAGGCAATCGTACGGCCAGCACCGCTGGGCCCGCGGTCCAGGAGGACACCCGCACGATGGTCATCGCCCTCCGGACCGAGCCGAAGGCACTCGTGGGCACGGACCTGAATCCCGCCCACGTGGGCATTAGCCCCGATGCGCCCTGGCAGCTATTCCACGCCGGTCTGACCCAGCACGACGAGAAAGAGCGGCCCCAATTGCAGCTCGCCGAGGACTTCCCGCGGCTCAATACCGACTCGTGGAAGGTCTTTCCCGATGGACGGATGGAGACGATCTGGCGACTTCGGCCCGGGCTAACCTGGCATGATGGTGCGCCCCTGGTGGCCGACGATTTCATCCTCGGCACGCGGTTCTCGAAGGGCACGCGCTCCGATCGTCTGCCCGAGGTCGAGGGCGTCGAGGCTCCCGACGCGCGCACGCTGGTGATTCATTACAAGGTGCCGAATCCCGACGCCGGCGAGATCGATTGGCAGCCTCTCCCCCGACACCTGATCGGGGCCACCCTGGACCAGATGGAGGCGCGGGAGGCGTTCGAGACGCTGCCGTACTGGACGACCGAGTTCGTCGGCGTCGGCCCTTATCGGTTGACGGGTTGGGAGCCCACCGTATTCATCACGGGTGAGGCGTTCGAAGGCTGGGTGTTCGGCAAGCCGCGCATCGGTCGCGTCCAGCTCGTCTGGATTCCGGACGCGAATACCGCGGTGGCCGATTTACTCTCGGGCACCGTCCACCTGGCGACGGACTTGGCCGTGGCCTTCGAGCAGGGGTCGGTGCTCAAGCGCGAGTGGGGCGGACGGACCGACAGTGGCTCCGTCCTGCTCAGCCCGGCGCGCACGGTGTACGTGCAAATCCAGTTCCGACCGGAGTTCCAGCGGCCGGCCACGTTGCAGGATGTGCGGCTGCGTCGGGCGCTGGCCCACGGCATCGACAAGCGGGCCATCGTCGATGCCGTGCTGGACGGCGAGCCCGGTATGGCCGACACCCTGGTCGCCAAGGAAGAGGAGTACTACCCCGAGCTCGATCGCGTGCTCACCAAGTATCCGCTCAACGCTCAGCGCGCCGAGCAGTTGCTCGCGGAGCTACGGTACACGAAGGATGAGGAGGGCTACTACGGCCAGGGTGGCACGCGGCTCACGGTCGGGCTCACGCCGCTGGGCGACTATCTCCGCGAGGCGCTGATTCTGGCCGATGGCTGGAAACGCGTCGGCGTGGATGTGCCCCTGCAGACTCTGTCTCCGGTCGAGCAAACGGACCAGCGGATCGCGTCCGTCTTTCCAGCGCTGATCATCACCCAGTTCGCGATCAACCCGAACCCGTTCTTCTCGTTCATCTCGGCGACGCTCGCCAGCGAGGCGACGCGCTGGGCAGGGCGCAACAAAGGGGGCTACTACGATCCCGAGATGGAACGCCTGTACGGCGTCTTCACCACCTCGCTCGATCGCAGCGAGCGCAACCGCGCGGTGATGCAAGCCATGCAGCTCGTCGCAGACCAGGCGGCGTACTTTCCGCTGTACTATGCATACGAAGTCATGGCCCACACCGGTGCGATCCAGGGTCCGAAAACGGCGAAACGGGCCAACTCCATGTGGAAGATCGAAGAATGGTCCTGGCGCTCCTGAGTTCGTCCAGGCTGCTCGTCCTCGCGGCGCTCTCCTCAGCCTTCGCCGCGTGCTCCTCAGGAGCCGACGTGCGCGGCGATGGCGCCCGATCGTCGACTGAGGTCGTCTCGGATAGCAGGACGATGTGATCCAGCGCTTCCTGGATCCGCCCGGCCGTCTCGGCTGCCCAACCTGCGCGCATTTCCCGAACCATCGCACGAAACGGAGTAGTGCTGGCCTGGCGGTGAGCGAAAAACTTGTCGCGGCGTCGGGGGAGGACCAGCGCCACTCCGCGCGAACGAGGCTATAATAGCCATGGAATCGGCCCTCGCCGGGCTGACGTCGATCGGGCCGTAGCGCAGTCTGGTAGCGCACCTGAATGGGGTTCAGGTGGTCGGGCGTTCAAATCGCCCCGGCCCGACCAACATCTCGGGGTTCTCCTTCGTGGAGAACGCCATATTTTGTGTCTGGCTCCGCTTTAAGAGACGGTGCTGCAGTCTGTGCCATAACGCATACCATAACCGGGAACGGAGTACAGCGCCCCCGCCGCGCGCTCTACCCACAGCGCTGAGGCATCAGCCGAGTCACTGACCGCGGCGTCCGTGGAGCGGGGATGAACTCCGCGCCGCGCCCCACCAGGAACTCCCGACGCAGCATCGGAAGGGCATCGCGCGCACATTCGGCCCCCATGCTGGCCATGCGGTCCACCTTGGTGACGTCGTCCAGTGAGAAGAGATGGTTCGGGACGCCGGGGTCGACTCGGTGAATGTTGTTCTCACCTGCCAGGATCTTCGCTGTCCCATAAGCCCCAAATGACTGGCCGTGCATGAACAGATTCGCGACGTCTGGGCCAATATGAGCCAATCCCCCGTAGAAGCAACGGAGCACTCGAGTTGAGATCCAATGTGCAGGCCACGGATCCGGCAAGGACGGGGCAATAGTTGATATTGTTGGTCGGAATACTCTATTATTGCGCCGTGAGAATCCTCCAGCTCAGTTCACCGACGACTTGGCGCCCACCGTCGTGCGCCTGTCTCTTGCCCGACCGCCGAAACGGTCGGGCGTCCTCACGTTGCGTTTGCAGTGATGGGGGATCCGGTGAGTGGAGGAGCAATTAGCCTTCCAGGCTAGTCATCCGGCGGGGCGCTTGCTGCGCCTCGTTGGGTGACGATCGTCGCGGGATCTGCTCCTCTCCGGAGTGAACCGAATTCCTCGGTCCCACGGCGCCCTTTCACCTCGTGGGGCGTTGCCCACTTTGGCATCACCTCGGTCTCTGTGCCTGCGGAAACGCGGAGGCACACCGGTAGTCTATTCACTGTGGACTTCCTTCCCATCGTTACCAGTCCCCGGGCCTGTTCGTCCGGGGACGCTATCAGGTCCATAGTAGGAGCACGATTGATGCCTCGCCATATCCTCTCGCCGATGGTTTTGAGCTTCGTGGTCATCCTCGGCCTGGCGGCTTGCGCGCCGCAGTCTGCCAGCACTGGCGCCGTAGCCAACCAAACGAGGCCGAGCAACGGGGCCGCGAAGCCCGCTGTCACGCTGCTCAATGTCTCCTACGACCCTACCCGCGAGCTGTACGAAGAGTTCAACGCGGCCTTCGCCAGGTATTGGAAGCAAACCCAGAACCAGGACGTCACCATCAAACAGTCCCATGGCGGGTCCGGTGCCCAGGCCCGGGCCGTCATCGACGGCCTCGAGGCAGACGTGGTGACGCTCGCCATTGCCTCTGACATCGATGCCCTGAGCTCCGAAGCCCACCTCCTCGCTCCCCACTGGGAAACCCGGCTCCCCAACAACAGTGCTCCCTACACCTCGACCATCGTCTTTCTGGTCCGGAAGGGAAACCCAAAGGGCATCAAAGACTGGGACGACCTCGTGCGCCCCGGGGTGAGTGTGATCACGCCGAACCCCAAAACCTCCGGCGGCGCCCGGTGGGCGTATCTGGCCGCCTGGGGATATGCCCTGAAGCACAACAACAACGATCAAGCCGCGGCAAAGGACTTCGTCACGCGCCTGTTCAAGAACGTTCCAGTCCTCGACTCAGGCGCGCGGGGATCGACGACCACCTTCGTCGAGCGCGGGCAGGGCGACGTGCTGCTCTCCTGGGAGAACGAAGCATACCTTGCCGTCCGGGACCTCGGACAGGATAGGTTCGAGATCGTCGTGCCCTCCCTGAGCATCCTGGCGGAGCCATCGCTGGCGGTCGTCGACCAGGTGGTCGATAAGCACGGCACCCGTGCCGTCGCCGACGCCTACCTCCAGTATCTGTACTCGCAGGATGGCCAGCGCATCGCCGCCAAGCACTACTACCGGCCGCGCAACGAAGCGGTGGCCGCCGAGTTCAAGACCCAGTTTCCGCAGATCAGTCTCTTTACGGTGGACGACGTCTTCGGCAATTTGAGCCAGGCGCAGAGGACGCACTTCGACGAGGGCGGAACCTTCGACCAGATCTATCAGCGGTAGGAGTGACCGGCGGTGGTCCTGAAGCAGCGGAGCATCCTGCCCGGGTTCGGGCTAACGATAGGGTTGAGCCTTGCCTACCTCAGCCTGATCGTGCTGATCCCGCTCGCGGGGCTCGTGTTCAAAGCCAGTACCACGGGAGTGGAGCAATTCTGGGCTACGGTCGCCGCTCCTCGGTCGCTGGCTGCGTATCGGGTCAGCCTGACGACGGCGTTCATTGCGGCCGTCGTCAACGCCGGGTTCGGCTTGCTGGTGGCATGGGTGCTCGTCCGCTATCGGTTCCCGGGCCGGCGGCTGATCGATGGATTGGTGGATCTGCCGTTTGCCCTCCCGACCGCCGTGGCCGGCATCACGCTCACGTCGATCTATGCAAACACTGGCTGGATCGGCCGCTGGCTCGATCCCCTGGGCATCAAGGCCGCCTACTCACCGCTCGGGATCGTCATCGCTCTCATCTTTATCGGGCTTCCCTTCGTTGTGCGGACGGTGCAGCCGGTGCTCCAGGACCTGGATCGGGAGACGGAGGAGGCGGCCATCAGCCTGGGCGCAAGTCGCTGGCAGACCTTCGCTCGGGTCATCCTCCCCGAGCTATTGCCAGCGGTGCTCACCGGGTTCGCGCTGGCATTCGCTCGCGGCCTGGGGGAGTACGGATCGGTCGTATTCATCGCCGGGAACATGCCCATGCAGACCGAGATCGTGCCCTTGCTCATCGTGGCCAAGCTGCAGCAGTTCGACTACGCCGGCGCGTCGGCCCTCGCGGTCGTCATGCTCGGAGGATCGTTCGCCATGCTGCTACTGATCAACCTGTTCCAGCGCTGGGCCGGGCGGTACGCATGACGCAGGTCGAAGCATCCCCCCATCATCCGGGGCTTCCCTCGACGGTCATCGCTCCCATACCGTGCGCTCGGCGTGGGGAAGTCACGACGGAGCCGGCCATGGTGCGTTGGCTGCTCACCAGCCTGGCCATACTCTTCCTCGCGCTGTTCTTGATCCTGCCCCTGGTTGCGGTCTTCGCCCAGGCGTTGCAGAAGGGGCTCGGCGTCTACGTCGCGGCGATCATCGAGCCGAACGCGTTGGCTGCCATTCGGCTCACCCTGCTCACCGCCGGGATTGCCGTGCCGGCCAACCTCGTGTTCGGCGTGGCAGCCTCCTGGGCGATCGCCAAGTTCGACTTCTCCGGCAAGAGCGTGCTCACCACGCTGATCGACCTGCCATTCTCGATCTCTCCCGTCATCTCCGGGCTGGTCTTCGTGCTGCTGTTCGGCTCGCGCGGGCCGCTGGGCCCGCCGCTAGCCGAGCATGGGATCAAGATCATCTTCGCGGTGCCGGGCATCGTGCTTGCCACGGTGCTGGTGACGTTTCCCTTAGTTGCTCGCGAGCTGATCCCGCTCATGGAGAGTCAGGGGCGCGAGGAAGAGGAAGCCGCGGTGGTTCTGGGGGCGAATGGCTGGCAGACCTTCGTCCGGGTCACCCTACCGAGCATCACCTGGGGGGTGCTGTACGGAGTGATCCTGTGCAACGCCCGCGCCATGGGGGAGTTCGGCGCCGTATCGGTGGTGTCCGGGCACATCCGCGGGGAGACCAACACGATGCCCCTGCAGGTGGAGATTCTCTACAACGAGTACCAGTTCGAAGCGGCGTTCGCGGTCGCCTCGCTGCTGGCCTTCCTGGCGCTCGCGACCCTGGTGCTCAAAACGATCGTCGAATGGCGGACGCGGTCGGCCGCCTGATTCCACGGAGAAGCGATGAACATCGACGTGCGCAACCTGGTGAAGACGTTCGGCGCCTTCACCGCGCTCCGAGACGTAAGCCTCGAAGTTCCAGACGGCCACCTGGTCGCCCTTCTGGGCCCCTCCGGCTGCGGGAAGACGACGCTCTTGCGGATCATCGCCGGCCTGGATGTGGCGGACAGCGGCGCCATTCTGTTCGGCGGAGATGACGTTGGCGGTCGTTCGGTCAAAGAGCGAAACGTCGGATTCGTGTTTCAGCACTACGCCCTGTTCCGCCACATGACGATTTTCGAGAACGTCGCGTTCGGTCTGCGGGTGCGACCCCGTCGCCTGCGACCGTCCGAGGCCCAGATCCGGGCGAAGGTGAATGAGCTGCTGGCCTTGATCCAGGTGGAATGGCTGGCCCATCGCTACCCCGCGCAGCTTTCGGGTGGCCAGCGGCAGCGTGTGGCGCTCGCGCGGGCCTTGGCGGTGGAGCCGCGGGTGCTTCTGCTGGACGAGCCGTTTGGCGCCCTCGACGCGAAGGTGCGCGGAGACTTGCGCAGGTGGCTGCGGCAGCTCCACTATGAGCTGCGTTTGACGGCGGTGCTGGTGACCCACGATCAGGAGGAGGCCTTAGAGGTCGCAGATCGGGTGGTGGTGATGAACGAGGGCCGAGTGGAGCAAGTGGGCACCCCGGAAGAGGTGTACGACCATCCCGCCAGCTCCTTCGTCTACGATTTCCTCGGCCGGGTCAATCTTTTTCATGCCCGCGTCCACGACGGGCAGGCGCACGTCGCCGGTTTGGTGTTGGACGCGGGCGGGGAAGCGTCCGTCGTTGGCTACGCCCGTCCCCATGATCTCGTCGTGGAGCGGGCGGCACCGGGCGAGGAGGGAGGACTGACAGCCATGATCGCTCGCATCCAGACCATCGGCCCCGTGGTGCGGCTCGAGCTGCGGCACACGGACGGCTCAAACCGGTTGGAAGCGGAGATGAGCAAGGAGCGTTTCCAGGAACTGAACCTCGCCCAAGGCGAGGTTGTTGTCTTGACGCCCCGGAACGTTCGCCTGTTTCCAGCCAGTGCCTCGATCGGCGATGGAGTGAACCCCGGCTAGCTCGCTCGTGCACACGAGCCCATCGCGCGAGCCCCGAGGACCAATGGGGCCGGCGAAGCTTGCGCCTGTCGAGGACAGGGAGCGCCCGGCTGCCTTACCACGCGGAAGCCCTCTTGCGGACATGCCTCATCGGCCCTCGTGACGAGGGGGGCGCCATCTCGCAGCCGCGTTGTCCCTGAAGGCCGAGGCCTGAACCATGGATCTGGCGGCTCCGACTTTTCCCCCTGTTCCAACGCTTGTGCGTCGGGTGCTGGCGATTGCCCTCGGGCTATTGGTGGGCCCGGAGCGGGAGCGTCGAGGCCACGAGGCGGGCGTCCGTACGTTCGCCCTGTCGGCAGCGCATGGGTGCATCGGTGGCTTGATGGGCGACGCCAATGCCGTGATGAAGCCGGGTGTTGGTCGGCGTGATCGTCGCCCTCATGGTGGGGCGGGGCATCGTGCGCGACGAGCCCATGGAGCTCACCACGTCCGCCGCGCTCCTCCTTACGACGTTCATGGGCGAGCTTCACGAGTCGCCGCTGGAGGGATGGGAGCAGCGCAGAGGTGGAGCTGGCAAGCCGCCGCTGGAATACGCTCATGGCCAACCGCACAGCCGAGCGGTTCAGCGGGGCTGCCCGGTTGAAGTAGCCCCCGATGAGCTGCGCCCTTGCCTACCTCAAGTCCCTCCGGGCACGAACTGAATCGCGTCGAGCGTGCTGAACCGGATCAGAGCGGACACGCGCGGGATGACGGTGAGCTGGTGGAGCGCGTAGTCGTGCTCGATTTGGTTACGCGTGTTCACCCCGTCGAGGGGGATCACCACGTGATAGCCGTACACCCGGGCGGCCGATGTGGCCGTGTACATCACGGCCACGTGCGTGGAAGAACCGACGATGACCAGCTCGCGCGCGTTCGACCCGGTCAGGAAGCGCTGGAGCTCTCCGCCCACGAACTTGTCAAACGCGTCCGGATAAATGACCGGTTCATCCGGGCGCCGTTTCAGGGCCGTGGCGATCTCCGCCTCGGGAGTCCCTTTGGTTGCGGACGAGGAGGTGAAGATGATCGGTACGTCTCGACTCCTGGCTCGTTCCAGAAAGGCTCCGAGTCCCCGCATCAGCTCCGAGCAGATCTCGGCGGGGTTGTCGCAGCGGACGCTCAGATCCAGCACGGCGATCGCGCTCCCGCTCGCAGGGATCTGAACGTCGACGGGCTTTGGTTGATTCAGGCCGGGGGTACTCATGGCGCCTCCACAAATTCGAAGGTGAACGGGTCGACCGTGGGATGGTTCGGCTCGCGTGGCGCCGCCATCATCTCAACCCCCGATCAGCAGGCGGAGATTGCGAAATTCGTCCATCTCGGCCCGATCCGATGGGTTCACGACAATGGTCGTGATCGGCGTCTCGATGACCGCTGGCCCGGCGATCTCCATTCCCGAGGCCAGGCGCTCGAACTGGTACGTGGGCGTCGGCCGGTAGTCGCCGTACTCCTGAAAGTAGACGCTACGCTCTCCCTTGAACGCGTCGCCCGGATCTGTCGAGCCCTTCGGGTACTGGGAGATCTCCGGGTTTCTCAGCTTGCCCACCGCGCGCACGCGGAAGCTGATCGCGTCTTTGCCCGCCTCGCGATACCCAGAGCCCTGCCCATAGGCCTGCTCGTAGAGAGCGTCGAACAGCGTGTCGAGCGCCTCGATATCCGCGGTCGTGAGCTGCCCGGACCCTGAGGGCAGCGGCACGTTCAGCTCGTGGGTCTGGAATCGATATCGCATGTCTACGGTTCGCTGGATCTCGACGTCCTGGGCGTCGAACCCGGCCGCCTCGAGGTCCCGCTGGCCCCGCTCGACCAGCGCTGCGAAGTTCCGATTCCACCGGTCGACCTCGCCCGGGAACTCCAGATGATCGGACATGCCGTATTCGTAGACGACGTCCGAGCTGATGAGGCCCATCCCCCCCTGCACAGAGGCGGTCTCCGGGACCACGATCTCCTTGATTCCCAGCTCGGCGGCGTAGCGCCCGGCGTGGACGGGGCCAGCGCCGCCGTAGGCGAAGAGCACGAACTCCCGGGGATCGTGCCCCCGCTCGACGGTCGCCCTGCGGACGAGGTCCGCCATGTGCGCGTTGGTGATGCGGAAGATGCCGCTCGCCGCCTCGGTGGTCGACATTCCGAGGGGCCCGGCGATCTGCTCCTGCACCGCCCGCTCGGCAGCCTTCAGGTCCAGCGCCATCCGCCCGCCGAAGAAGTAGTCCGGGTTGAGATAGCCCAGGATCAGGTCCGCGTCGGAGACCGTGGGCTTGACCCCGCCGAGGCCGTAGCAGACCGGGCCAGGCCGGGCGCCCGCCCCGTCTGGGCCAACCTTCAGCAGGCCGGTCTCGGGCTCGATCCAGGCGATGCTGCCGCCGCCAGCCCCGATCGACTCCACCCAGATCTTGGTCGAGAGGATGTTGTAGCGCATGATGACCGGGCTGTGGTCGCGCTCGATCTCTCCCTTGCGGATCACGCCGACCTTGAAGGTCGTGCCTCCCATGTCCGCGGCCAGAATGTTGTCCTTTCCGATCAGGCGCCCTTGAAAGGCGCTCCCGACGACGCCCGCGGCGGGCCCTGACTCGATGATTCCGACGGCGTTCTTTGCGCTGGCGGCCGTGTCGAGGACGCCACCATACGCCTGCATGATCATCGGCGGGCGTCGGAGACCCTTGCTGGCCAGAATCTGGTGGAGGGCGGCGAGGTACTGCGAGATGGTCGGGCCGATGTATGCGTTGAAGACGGTCGTGACGGTCCGCTCGTACTCGCCCAGGAACGGAGCGACCTCGCTGGAGAGGCTGCAGAAGCCCTCGGGAATTTTCTTGCCCAGCAGCTCGGCGACCCTGCGCTCGTGGGCGTCGTTCTTGATGGACCATAGGAAACAGATCGCGAACGACCGGACCCCTTGAGCGGTCAGGTCGTCGATCACCCGCTCCGCACCGGACTCATCGAGGCGGATCACGACGGCGCCTTTGTAATCGATGCGCTCTGTGACCTCGCCGATGAGGTGACGAGGGACGATCGGCGCCGGTTTCTCGATGGCGGACAGGTGAGCCGCTTCGACTTCTGTCAGGCCCTCCGTCGTCTTGCCTCGCATCATGAGAATGGTGTCGGCAAATCCTTTCGTGGTGAGGAGCCCAGTCTTCGGGCCCGACCGCGTGAGCAGCGTGTTATCCCCAACGGTGCAGGCGTGGAAGAAGAGTCGGGTGGAGGCCAGCAAGGCGCGCTCGTCATCCATACCCAACCGCATCGCGGCATCGCGGACCGCGTTCACGGCGCCCGTCGCGAAGTCCGGGGGAGATGACAACGCCTTCCCGACGGTGATCTTGCCGTCGCTATCGACGACGACGCAGTCGGTGAACGTACCTCCGATGTCCACCCCCACCACATAGTCCACGGCCAAATCGTCGACCTCCTCGTGTCATTTGTCGTTGAGTCCTCCCGACCCGCAGCCGCCCGCAGAGGGCGGACTGTCGCGGAGGCAAAAGCTTCCAGCGGCAGATCCAGTCTACTCGGATTTGCCCATGCGTGCCCGTGCGGTCCCCGCGGGACGGGCCGGACGCTTGACCGGATCGATCCATCCCCGGTAGGATCGCGGCGTTCCAAGGAGGCCTGCTTGATGGCATCATCTGACCAAGCCACCCGCACCGTCGATCCGGTGACGTTCGAAATTCTCTCCCATCGCCTGCATCAAATCACCAAGGAGATGGGCACGACGCTCGAGCGCGTCGGTGGGACGGTGAACACGACCCAGATGCACGACTATATGTCGGCGCTCTACCGGGCGAACGGCGACGTGCTCTCGCCGGGCGACTCGACCGGGTTCCACGTCGCTTGTGCGGGCTTCGCAGTCAAGCGCATCATCGAGCGCTTCGCCGACGACGTTGGGATCGCACCTGGCGACATGTTCCTCCTGAACGACCCCTACCTCGCCGCGATTCACCAGTCAGACGTCTACCTGATCTCGCCAATCCACTACGCCGATCAACTGGTCGGGTGGAGCGCCACCTTTGTTCACGTGATGGACATCGGGGCGATGTCGCCCGGGGGCAACTCGCCGGGGGCGACCGAGATCTGCCATGAGGGTGTCCGTATTCCGGGCATCAAGCTGATCGAGCGCGGCAAGCTCCGGCAAGACGTGTTCGACGCCATCACGAACATGACGCGCCAACCGGTCATGGTGGGCCTGGACCTGAAGTGTGAGATCGCGGCCAATAACGTCGCGCGCAGCCGCATGCAGGAGATGTGCGACGAATTCGGCTGGGAGCTGGTGGACGCGGTCTCTCTCGACATGATCCGCTACTCGGAACAGGTCCTGCGTCGGCGCCTCAGCGAGATCCCCGACGGGACGTGGACGGCCGAGGGCGTCATCCAGACGAGCGACACGTGGCGCGTGAAGCTCAGCCTGCGCAAACGCGGAGATAGCCTCGTCTTCGATTTCACGGGGACCGACCCGCAGGCACGGGTGGGCATCAATCTGCCCTACCACGCGACGTTCGGCACCTGCTTCGGATCCCTGGTCGCGCTCCTCGGGTGGGACATTCCCAAGAATCACGGGGCATTCGCCCCGATCGAGGTCATCGCGCCGCCCGGTACGATCGTGAACCCGCAATATCCAGCGCCGGTCTCGCTCAACACGACGTCCGGCGGTGCCGTGGCTCGATTCTTGGCGGATTCGGTCCTGACCCAGATGATCGCGACGAGCGAGAAGTGGCGGGCTGAGGTGGGGGGAAAGAGCCTCGGCCATCGGCTGATGCGCCACGCCGCCGAGAACCAGTACGGCCGCTACTACGTGTCGACCTTGACCAGCCTCGACGGCGGCGGGGCGACGGCGGCCACCGATGGCACTGATTCCGGGGGACGCTCCAACATGACAGCCCATAACATCGAGTGGGTCGAGCTGAACTTCCCCCTGCTTCACCTGTTCAATCGGCACATCAAAGACGGCGCCGGCGCCGGGATGCTGCGGGGCGGGGCTGGCGTGGAGTATGCCTTCGTCTTGCACGACGCGCCCCAGGGGCGGGTGAAGGGGGTGGCGCTGGGCGTCGCCGGCCTCCGCAACTCGGGGCAGGGGGTATTCGGCGGGTACCCGGGGGCTCCGAGCTTGCTTCTGCTTCAAGAGGGGACCCGAGTTCGGGAGATGCTCGATCGCGATGAGTGGCCCACCGACCCGGCTGCCCTAGGGGGCGAGTCGCGCCAGCTCCCGTACTGCGACTTCGAGATCAAACCGGACGACGTGCTGATCATGATCGCGGCGAGTGGCGGCGGGTACGGCGATCCGCTGGATCGCGATCCGGAGCTCGTGCTGCAGGATGTCGAGAAGCTGCTGGTCTCGGAGGAGATGGCGCGCACCGTCTACGGGGTCGTGATCGTCGAACACCACGTCGATCGGGCAGGGACCGAAATGATGCGATCTCGGCTGCGAGAAGAGCGGACCGAGCACGCGGTCGCTCCTTCCCGGGCGGGGCACCGTCCGAGCCCAGGGGCGGACCTCAGGTATTCCCACCCGCTCCGCGAGCACCTCGAAGTCTGGGACGGTCCGAGCGGATCCTGGGTCCGCTGCGACGGGTGCGGCCACCTGTTCGGGCCCGTGGACGAGGATTGGACGGACTCGGCAAGCCGATCGAGGCGAGACCCGACAATGGCCGGACCGCGGATGGCGTCCTTGACGGGGCAGTATCTGGTCGAGCAGCTTACGTGCCCTTCCTGCGGAGTTCTCCTCAATACGGACGTGATCGATCTCGAGCGGGGAGCCTGAGGGGGTGCCTGCCCCCGGTGTAAACGTGCGAGCGGGTCACTCCCAGGCGTCGAGGACCGGAGCCGTCCCGGGCAAATCCGCGGTGGGCGGACGTGTAGGCCGCCGTCGATCCGTCGCGGCTGTCGTGTGCTTCGTATTGGCGCTCGTTTCGTGCGCGCCCGGACCGACCGCCTCGGAGGCGGGGCCGAGGGGCGGCGCATCACCGAGCGCCCCGGCTGTCGCGCAGCGAGCCCTGGTCATCGCTTTCAACGAAGAGCCCGCAGTGCTCGAGCCGAGCCTACTCCCCATGAATCGCGAGTTCTCGGCGCTCACCACTGCCTTTCTGACCTACTTCGACCCGCGCCTGCAGGCGCAGCCGTACCTGGCGGCGGAGGTTCCCAGTGTCGAGAAGGGTAGCTGGGTGGTGCTGCCCGACGGTCGGATGGAGACAACCTACAAGCTCAAGCAGAACGCGACCTGGCAGGATGGATTGCCCATTACAGCGAGCGATTTCGTATTCGCGTACCAGGTGCGGCGAGACCCCGACTATCCCGCGCAAGTGATCAACGTGGAGCGGCTGCTCAGCGACGTCGAAGCGGTCGACGACTACACGCTCTTCCTCCGCTGGAAAGAGCCCTACATGTATGCTGGCGCGATCCACTTGCCGGATTTTTCCCCGATGCACCGCGCCGTGCTGGAGCCGCTGTACAGCTCGGGCGACCGGGCCTCCTTCATCGACGGCCCGCAGTGGCGCGAGCAGTTCATTGGAAGCGGCCCCTACCGGGTGGAGCGATGGGAGCCGGGAATCGAGATGGATCTGCGCAGCCAACCGGGCTTTGCGCTGGGCGAGCCGAAGATTAGCGAGGTCCACCTTCGCTTCATCCCGGACGCCAACGCCATCGTCGCCAATCTCCTCGGCCACACCGTCGACGTCTCGTACAGCATCAGCATCGGTTTCCCCCAGGGGCAAGCACTCGAGCAGGCCGGGTGGAACGGCAAGGTCGAATACTGGAACGGGAACCCGCGGATTCTGGAATTCCAGACCAGGGATTGGGGCAACATCGAGCGGCCGGTCCTCGACCCCCGCGTTCGAAAAGGCGCGCTGTACGCCATCGATCGCCAGGCCATCGTCGACGGAATCTATGCGGGTCGGGCAACCATCGCCTACTTCTGGCTCTCCCCCCTTGATCCGGCCTTTCCATCGGTGGACCAGGCGGTCACCAAGTACGTGTTCGATCCAACGCGGTCATCGGCGCTGCTCGATGAGGCCGGCTGGACCAAGGGATCCGACGGTACGCGCCGCGACGCCACCGGGCAGCCGCTATTCATCTCCATCCTGAACCAGCCGACCACCTATGACCAGCAGGAGGGCCAGGTGGTGGTCGCCGACTGGAAGAACGCCGGCATCGGGAGCGAGCTGCACCCGCTCTCGCCACAGGAGATCCGCGACAACGAGCTGCGCTCCAAGTACCCGGGCGCGGCGTACAACCGGCGGGCGCTGACGCTGGAAAACATGGTGTGGACGAGCCGTCAGGTGGCGAGGCCGGAAAACCGCTGGAGCGGGCAAAACCGCAACGGCTACGTTAATCCATCGCTGGACGATCTGTGGTTGAAGGTGCTCGGCAGTGTGGATCCCGGGGAGCGACAGGAGCTGCTCATCCAGGCCCTGAGGATCATGCAAGATGACGCCGTTGTGACGCTCACCCATCTCCAGCCGGACGTCATCGCCTACGGCGAGGGCCTCGTCGGGCCGCTCCAGCCTGCGCTGGTTGGCACCTCCGACATGTGGAACCTCTGGGAGTGGCATTGGAGCTCGTAGGCCTGTCATGGTGAATGCGCGCACCGCCCTGGCGAGATCGCGAGGCTCAACTTTTCCCTAGGCGGCAACGGTATTAGAGAGGCAGCCGCGGACTCGCCCCCCGATGGCCCGGGCCAAACGTCGATCCCAGCTCAAGATGCTATCGTGTTCTCAGCCGTCGATTCGGCTGCACGAAAATTCCAGGAGCGCGTCCGATGGCACAAAAAATCCTGCCGCACCTCTGGTTCGACAAGGAAGCGAAGGAAGCGGCCGAGTTCTACACGTCCCTCTTCCCTCGCTCGCGCGTCACTCACGTGACAACACTCCGGGACACGCCGTCCGGCGACTGCGACGTCGTGTCCTTCGAGCTTGCCGGGTTCAACCTCACGTCGATCAGCGCCGGTCCGTTGTTCCGATTCAATCCCTCGATCTCGTTTTTCCTCAACTTCGACCCGTCGCGGGATTCCCGGGCGCCGGAGAGCCTCGATACAGCCTGGGGAAAACTATCGGCCGGCGGCACTCCGCTCATGCCGCTTGACAAGTATCCCTTCAGCGAGCGGTACGGATGGATCCAGGACAAGTACGGCCTCTCGTGGCAGCTCATGCTCACCAATCCGACTGGCGAGCCGAGGCCATTCATCGTGCCGTCGCTGATGTTCACCGGATCCGTGGCAGGTCGCGCCGAGGAGGCGATTGATTTCTACACATCCGTCTTTCGGGATGCTCGGCGCGGGACCTCCGCGCGGTACGGAGCGGGCATGGGGCCGGATCGGGAGGGCACGCTCATGTACGCCGACTTCATGCTGGAGAACCAGTGGTTTGCGGCGATGGACAGCGCCTACCCGCATGGCTTCGCCTTCAACGAGGCGATTTCGCTCCTCGTCCGCTGCGAGACGCAATCCGAGATCGATTACTACTGGGGCAACCTCTCCACGGTTCCGGACGCCGAGCAGTGTGGCTGGCTCAAGGATCGTTTCGGCGTCTCCTGGCAGGTGACGCCAACCGCGCTTGACCGGATGATGAGCGACGGCACGCCCGAGCAGATCGCGCGGGTGACCCAGGCGTTTCTTCCGATGAAGAAGTTCGACATCGCGGAGCTGGAACGGGCGTACGCTTCGGCGGGTTAACGTAGCCGAACCGAGCCCGAGCGCGGGTGGCAGTTGGCTGTGTAACAACTGTGACGCATCGGTTACCAAATTCCGGATTTTGTCGTGTTATCGTCTACTTAGCCGGGCGCGTTGCCTGCCGATAACCAGATCCGGAGGGAAGTGACCATGCCGCGAAGGTCCCGCCGCCGCGAGTCGCCAGAGGTCGGCGGGCCGGCTGGTCCATCGCCCGGCACCGTTCCTTCCGCTTCGCTCGACGACCTCAAACAAATTCCGGCGAGCGTCGAGGAGTTCCTCGCGGACCTGTTGCGTGATTCGCCTCTTGCCTCGGAGGAGGCGAGGAGCCCTTCGGATTCCCAAATCGGAAGACACACGGATGGCCGGGCCCGCAGGGGGGCCAATTCGGACTCGATCGTGGCGGAATCGGGCGACCATAAGACGGGAACGTCGATAGATGATTTCATCGCCTCGCTGCGCGTGGGGGCGCTCGCGCCCGAGGCGCAACTCTCGACGGACTCCCCAGGCAGTGACGCGGCACCCGAGGCGGGTTCCCGCCACGCTGACGACCTGGCGCAGCCGCCCCTGGACGTCGCGGCGTACTTCGCAGCGCGATCCGCCCTCTTTTTCGCGGCGTTTCACTCCACGGAAAGGCCGGTCCGACGCGAGCCAGTTTCGACCTGCGGCGACTCTGGCCGCCTCTGGACCGTACCGCAGCCTGGAGACCAATTGTGCACGCGGGGAGAAGTCGCGCTCCGCGAGACGCACGAGGGCCAACAGCTCGTCCAGGCGATCCGCGAGATCGTGCCGCAGTTCGTGGTGTTCGAGCACGCCGGCTACTATCTCGATCGACTGATTACCCGTGTGTACGCCGGCATGCGCCCAGAGCAACGCCTCGCGCTGCTGAAGCGAGCCGTGCAGTTGGCGGCGCGCGATGCGCAGCTCCCCCCGCCTGAGATCAGCGACCTCGAGCTGGTCCACGCGGCAGCGGTGGCGGGAATCGCGATCTAACAGGCGGTCGCCCCGGTCGGTCCCCGGCGCAGGGGGGCCATGGACCAAGGGCGCGATACCGAATGTGAAGGAACGGTCATGAGCCTGAAGAAGCAGCTTGCGCTGACGGCGATTGGACTCGTGTTGATTACTCTCGTCGCCTCGGCCAGCGCGCTCCTGTGGAGCAGCGCGAAGCTCCAGATCGAAGAGGACGCCGTCGTTCTCGCAACGAGCACCGCGCAGGCTGGGGACCAAATGACGATGCAGCGGTTGGTCGACAGTCTCGTGACCACGCGCGGCGTCCGCGCCGTCCGCGTCGTCGATTCGAACCTCGCGACGATGGCGCTGAGCGCGGATTCGAATGCGCCACTCACCGAGACGGACCGGGCGAAGCTTCGCGCAGCCATCGAAGACCAGCAGCCGCAGAGCTACCAGGTTGGCGAAACCTTCCGGGTGGCTGCGCCCGTGGTCGACGACGCGGGAAAGGCCTATGGGGCGGCGCTCATGTCCTTCCCGGCGGACTGGCTTCACCTGTTCGTCGAGCGGCAGCTGCGCGCAGCGGGGCCCTTCATCCTGATCGTGCTTGTGGCGGGCGTCGCCCTCGCGTACGGGTACGTCACACTCTTCATGCGGCCGGTCGCGCGCCTCGATGCAGCGGTGGCCGCCCTGGGCTCGTACCGGTTCCAGTCTGACAGTCTGAACGATCTCGCCCAGCGCTCGAACGAGATCGGTCGGGTGGCCAAGCTGCTCCAGCGCATGGCAAACGCCGAACACGGATGGCGACGCGCGCTCGAAGGGCTGCGGCAGGCAAAGGAGGAGTTGGAGCAGCGCGTTGAGGACCGAACGCGTGAGCTGAAGACGGCGCTCGTCCAGCAGACCGAGCTGAACGAGCAGCTCCAGGTTGCCCATGCCGATCTTGAGCGGTCCGTCGATGAGATGCGGGCGCTGGCGGAGGTCAGCCACGCCATCAACTCCACGCGTGACCCCAAGGACCTCCTCCCCACGATCCTGGCATACGCCGTCCGGCTCTCCCGGAGCGATGCTGGGAGCATATATGAGTTCAACGAGGCGGAGGGTATGTTCGTTCTTCGCGCGAGCGACGGCGTCGACCCGCATGCCGAGCGGATTCTCGAAGCCCGGAAGATCGGCGAGGCGACGATCGTCGATCGGGCGGCCCTGCATCGGGAGCCCACCCAGGTAGCCGACATCTGGGAGGTCGATCGACTCCCGGATCATGACGTGGTGAACGAGTATGGCTATCGCGCACTCCTCGCGGTCCCGCTGGTCAAGGAGGGAAATGTGATCGGCGGTCTCGTCGTGAGGCGGAAGGAGCCCGGCAGCTTCGAGCCGGAAACGGTCCGTCTGCTCCAGACGGTGGCCCTCCAATCCGTGATGGCGGTAGGCCCCAGGAGTCCGCAGACCAACGTCCGCCTCAATCCGCGAGACGACGTGGACTGCGATGCCGATCCGCGCAGGCTCAACGGCACGGCGCGCACGGCCCCCCGCCAATCGATCGGACTCGGCGAGTTTCGGAAGGAGCGGCTCCGGGTGATCCGCGCGAACGAAGGGCCCGTGGAGCTTCCCCCGACGCCCAAGGTCGTTCTCCACATGGGTCACGGCGTGGATTCTGGCACGGCTTCGCGGTTCGATCTCGTTCCGGCGATCCAGTTCCTCGCCCCGCTTGGCCGACAGGTCACCGCCGACAGCATCAATTTCGACGGTGTGATGACCTGCGAAAAGACGACGGAGTGCGTCAGGGCGTACGCGCAAGGCTTCTGGGCCGGGCAGGTGGAGATGGTTGACGCGCTCTTGTTATCAGTGAGGGTTGACGGGCGGCGGCACATTCCGACGCGCGCTCTGGAGGACTCGCTCATCCGCGCCGTAGACCTGTGCCGCCTGTACTACGACAAGCTCGACGTTCCGCCCCCGTATTCGGTCGGACTGTCGCTGCTCGGCATCCGGGGTTACCGCCTGGCCGTGGAGGACTGGCTCTGGAGCGAGATGACGAACCATTCGATCGAGCGCGCCGACCTCATCTTCCCGGAAACGATGATCGAGGACCGCGCCGCCCCAAGCGCGGCGATCTGCCGCCCGATATTCGACATGCTGTGGAACGCGTGCGGCTTTCAGCGTTGCCTCGATTACGACGCAAGCGGCGCGTGGAATCCGTGTAGCTAACCGACACCGCGGGGAATAGACGCGCGCGCTGTCCCCTTCTATACTGGCCCAAACGCGGGCCATATGTCCGTGATCAGGGGGTGGGCTGTGTCTGATGACGTTGCGCTCTTCGCGGGTACCCAGGAGGGGCTGTTCGTCCTGAGGCCGACCGGGTCTGGCTGGGAGATCGCGAACCACGTGTGGCCGAACGCCGTGCTCGACTCCATCGCCGGCTGCGCGAATACACCCGAGCGCGTGTTCGCCGGCGTCGCCTACGATGGCGTGTACCGAACCGACGACGCCGGCAGAACCTGGAAGCGGATCTTCGAAGGCGACATCCGCGCTCTGACCGTCGACCCGACGGATGATGACGTCGTGTACTGCGGCACCGAGCCGCCCCACCTGTATCGGAGCGAGGACCGCGGCGAGACCTGGCACGAGGTGATCGGGCTTCAAAAGCTGCCGGAGGAGATCAAGAAGCGCTGGTGGGCGCCGTACCCGCCGGCCACCGGCCACATCCTCACGATCTTCGTGCACCCGGATGACCCAAAGATCATCACCTGCGCCCTCGAGCACGGCGGGATCCATCGGAGCCTGGACCGGGGCGAAAGCTGGGAGGACGTGAGCGGCGGCATCGACTACCTCGACATCCACGTCATCATGACAGCGCCAAATCGGTTGGACAGGTGGTTCGTCTCGAGCGCACGAGGTTTTTTCACGACGGACGATCCCGCCCACGGTTGGGCGCGGGCTGAAAACGGCTTCACCCGGGACTACTTTCACGATTTCATCTTCCTGGCGCCCGATGCGCCCGGCAAAGACCCGACGATGGTGATCGCGACCGCAGACCACTCGCCCGGCTCGTGGCGCCGCCCCGAGTTCGCCCGTGCAGCGGTTTTTCGGAGCACGAACTGCGCGCAGTCATGGGAGCGGGTGACTGATGGCTTCGAGGACGAGATGAAGCCGATGGTCTGGGCCCTGCGCGCACACCCCACCGATCCAAACGCGGCGTTCGCTGGCGTCGGCCACGTGATTCGGGGACCTGCCGAGGGGCCGAGCGGACCCGGCTCCATTCACGTGACGCGCGACCGCGGCGCCACCTGGCGGAAAATCTCGGACGTCCCTGGAATGCGCGTGATCTGGGCGTCGCCGACGGGGTAATCATCGAGATGCGCCAGTGTCTGGTCAGCGCCCTGACGCGCTGCATCGAAACCGGGGAGGTCGCCGAGGCGGATCCATCGATCCCCTTCGACCGGGTCCGTGGCGACGGCGCGATCACATCGACCGATGCGCCGCGGCAGTCCGTGGCCGCGTATGCGGGCGAGTTCGAGCCTGGTTCTGCCCCAGCAGGGGACCGCGAGGTCTGGGCTCACCCCAGCCGAAGGCGACGATCGGTGCAGCGCTAACCGGGCTGGTTCCCGATGTTGTAGCCCAGCACGTACTTGACATAAACGCCGTCGAAGTACAGCCAACGCTTCTCGGTTCCCTCGTTCACTGCCTGGATGACCCGGGGCCGCAGCTCCTCTGGGGTGTAGCGCTCGATCACCGCGAGGGCGCGCCCGCCGTGCTCGATATCGGCAGTCTGATGGGTGACGAAGAAGCGAATGGCGTGCGGATCGAACGCGTAGTTGGTCTGCAGGCTGGGGACGAGCCGATCGCAGATCGGGGCGAGCTGCGCTTCCATGCCAACGTGGATCCCGGCGGCCGCCTCTTGCCAGCTCGCCCGCTCGCACTTGAGAAAGAGCCAGTCGCGCAGGGCCTGGGTGGTGGGGAGCGGCGCTCGACGGATCAGCTCCTCGGTATTCAGCCCGCATGCGTCGACGAAGTCGAGAAGCTGGCGATTGTGCGGATCTTCCGGGTTCTGCTCGTCGGCGAGGTTGTCCAGCTCCATGTCGCGACCTGCCTGCACGTCGCAGTTGGCGAGGATACGTCCGAAGAACGTGTGAAGATCGCGCGTGAAGTGGTAGTGCTCGATGGCCCAGCGGCCGAGCTGCTCCTTGCTCAGCTCCCCCCGCGCCCACATCTCCGTGAGGGGGTGGCGCTTACAATGGCGACGCTCGACGGTGTCCAGCATCTCCTGCCGGAACGCGGTTGCAGTCGATTGCGTCACGATCGTTCACTCCTCGTGGATTTCCCAGCCCTGCGATGGAGACGGACGAGCTATGGGCGCGAGAGATCCGCGATCCGTTGTTCGCTCAGCGGGTAGCCCCAAATCTCGTTTCGCACGCGAAGGTGCGCCAGCATGAAGGCGTCGAGCCAGCGCGCGTCCTGCTCGAGCTCCGCCTCGTCGTGGATCCATGCCCGGACGTATCCGTCGATCCGGCCGGGTCCGTGGCCCATCTCGTCGTGCACGATCTTGCGCATCGCGGTCGCGAGGCGCTGCTGGAACTCGTCGCCGCGCAGCTTGGCGCACTCCGCGAACGCGCCGCCACCGCCGCCCTCAGCGCAGTGCATGAGCGCGAACGCGCGATCGTACCCGAGCGCCTGGACCATATCGCGGCCGACGTCGAGGTTTCGGCCGGCCTCGGGGAGGCGGGGATTGTACTGCTCCGCGTCTGGGGCGTTCGGATTGTAGCGCGCCATCACCTCGTAGCCGAGTAGCCGCTCTGGCTCCAGCTCGCGACCCGCGACCCACTCGGCGAGGTCCGCGAGGGCGACGTAGTGTTCCACCTCTTCGGTCGACTCGCGGAGAAACTCGGCGTACTCGTGGCGGTCGACGCTTCTCTCGAGGCGATCGGCCATCGAGGTGATGGTGGGTCCTAGCCGCTGCCGGCCTTGAATCTCCCGTCCGATCTGTTTCAGCAGGACTTCCACGTGCTCTTCGGCGGTGTGGGGCGAATCGAAGTAGACTCTGACCACTTCAGCTTCGGCGTGGCTGTACTTCTCGACGATCCCGCGCAGCGTTCGTGCCGCTCGCTCCTGCAACGTCTGAGCCTCGACTTCGGTCATTGCACCGCTCCATTCGTCCTGTTGCGAATCCGCGCCGGCGCGTGTCGGCGTCCGATGTTCGGAATAGTAGCAACCAGCCGGTGGCGATTCCAATGGAAGATGCGCAGGCGATGTCGTGACATCGGGTGGATGGCTCACGGTCCGTGATGTACGCTGGTGCGAAACCGGCGGGCTCGTGGCCGCGCAGTCGGGAGCCGCTGGGGAACCGTGAGGAGGCATCTTCGATGATGAGCACCCAGCACCGCGTGGCCTTGCTGTCGTTGATGATCTGGCTCGTGGCGTGCGGCACGCGGGGCGCTTCGGGGGTTGCCGGCCCGCGGGAGGCTGCCCCGTCCACCGCGCCTCAGCGGACCCTGAACATCATCGTGCGGGGCGAGCCGCCGAGCCTGGCATCTAAACCGCTCGTCGGCTACTCTGGCTCTCTCACACCCCCGATCCGTTTGTTCAACGGGACGCTTGACGAGGTGGACGAGAAGCGCGTTCCGCATCCGTACCTGGAGACCGATCTGCCCGCGTTGAACACGGATAGCTGGCGGGTCATGCCTGACGGGCGGATGGAGACAACGCACCGACTTCGCCCGAACCTGACGTGGCACGATGGGGTCGCACTCACGGCTGAAGATTTCGTCTTCGGCTGGCAGGTGTACGCGGCGCCGGATCTCGGGGCATCCCAGTCGGAGCCGATCCGTGAAATGGAGGAGGTCGCGGCGGTCGATCCGCAAACGGTCGTCATCCACTGGAAGGCGCCGTTTCCGGACGCCGCGCAGATGGACGCCACGTTCCAGGCGCTCCCCAAACACATTCTGGGCGACACTTTTGCCCAGCGCGACCCGTCGGAGTTCGTGAGCCTGCCCTTCTGGACCGTGGATTACGTGGGGCTGGGCCCCTACCGCGTCGAGTCCTGGGAGCCCGGCGCATATATCGAGGCCAGCGCTTTCGCGGGACACGCGCTGGGCCGACCAAAGATCGATCGGCTCCGGCTGGAATTTGTCGGTGATCCCAACACCGCGCTGGCGAAGATGTTGAGTGGCGACGCGCAGTATGTCGCCGATTTCGTGCTGGACTACGATGGAGGGCAGACCCTCGAGCGCGAGTGGGCCACGCGAAACGGTGGCACGGTGTTCTATGCGCCCGTGCTCATGCGACTGACCGAGATCCAGCTTCGGCCAGAAATCGCCAACCCGAAGTCGCTCCTCGATCCCCGCGTGCGGGCTGCCCTCGCATATGCATTTGACGTGCCGGGCGCCCTTGACGTGTTCACCGGCGGCCACGGCGTCGCGACGTCCACGCTCACGTCGCCGCTCACGGACTACTACCCCCAGATCGCCAAGGTCATCACCAAGCGCGACTACAACCTGCAGACGGCGCAGCAGAAGCTCGAGGCCGCGGGGATGCGGCGCGACGCGGACGGATTCTACGTCAGTGCGTCGGGTGAGCCGCTTAAGCTCGACATTTGGACGACCGGCGGCGCAGTCTTCGAGCGCGAGAACCGGATCTTCGCGGACAGTCTCCGCCAGGCCGGCGTCGACGCCACGCCCCAGTCGATGACGCCGGCGCGGCTCTCTGACGCGCAGGCCCGGGCGCTCACGCCGGGTCTCTTCACCAGTGGTGCCGGCAACAAACGGCTCGGCGACTTCGTTCTCGACAATATTCCGCGACCAGAGAACCGGTGGAACGGGAACAATCGCGGCGGGTGGCGAAGCCCGGACTACGATCGGTTCTATCAAGCGTACAGCACGACGCTTGATCCGAATGAGCGCATCGAGCGCATCGCGGATATGGAACGCGTGCTGAACGAGGACGTGGGTGCGATCCCGCACTATTTCACGACCGTGGTGACGGCCTATTCCTCGCAGCTCTCCGGTCCGTCGGCGCGCATGGATCCGGACGCGCCGCTGACCATCTACCGAATCGAGAACTGGACCTGGCAGTCGTGACGCGCGCGGGAGCGTCTACCTCTTACAGGTAGCCCAGGTCGCGCCAGCACTGCTCGGCCGCCGGGTGAAGCGGCACCTCCAGCGGACCTTCCGGCGAGTCGCGCACCATCTGCTCAATGGGTAGCCCGCGGCCGTCCAGAATCAGCCGGTCCCGCCGGGCATTGAGGCCCATGCAGAAGTCGCGGATGGCGTGGTCGGGCGCCTGGACCGACGTATAGATGGGCCAGCCGCTGAAATCCACCGTCGGCACGTCC
>DASRDP010000137.1 GCA_035652535.1 Chloroflexota bacterium | reverse complement strand
GCGCAGCCCGCTGCGACGCCCACCGCGTCCGCCACTCCGGCCCCGTCGCCCACTCGTCCCATGACGCCGACGAGCACGGCTACCTCCACGCCAGCTCCGACGTCCACCGAGGAGCCATCGCCGACAGAAGAGCCTACGCCCACGCCCAGCAACACGCCGGAGCCAACGGCCACGCTCGCGCTCGTGACGCCGACACCCGCGCGAGCGACATCGCCGGGGCCCACGCGGCCGCTCGCACCCCAAATCCCCTCCTCGACGCCGACCGGGATCGTTCGTCCGACGTCTACCCCGACGCGCGAGCCACAAATCGTGCCCCCAGGGGTGCGCCCGCCCGGGCCTCCCGTCCGTAATCCTCGATTCGGCGGCCCGCCGCCGCGGATGAGGCTTCACGACCGTCTGGTTCGCGTCGAGGCGGACGCACCGACCGACGGGAGAGCCGCCCGGTGAACGCGATCGCGGGCTGGGCGCGTGCGCTTGGCGGGCGCTGGGAACGATGGAGACGCCGCAACGGCATCGCCGGGCCGCGAATTGCGCTACCCGGGATCCTTCATCAGGGCTGGGGCTGGTACGATAGCTTGAGCAGCGCGGCCGCGGCGGCCCTGCTGATCGCCACGATCCTCTTTCTCTTTGCGACGACGATGTACGTACTCGCCGCGACCACCATGGTGTCCAATCGCCCAGAGTCCACTCCGACACCGACCCCCACGTCTTCACCCACGACGACGGCGACCCCGCCGCCCACGGCAACGGTGCCGCCCACCGTCACGGTCCGGGAACCTACCGCCTCCCCGACGCCGCCTCTGCCGTCGGCTACGTTCACGGTGGTCATCATCGCGCCACCGCTGCGCCAGGCCCCGACCGCCACGCCAGTGCGGCTTCCACCCACCGCCACGGCCGTGCCCCTGCGTCTGCCGACGGCGACGGCGACCCCACGGCCACCGGCAACAGCAACGGAGCCTCCGCGACCGCAGGCAACGCCGACTCCCGTCATCGTCATTGAGTCGCCGACGGTCGAGCGGGTCACCCTCGTTCGCGCGACGCCGACGGCCCGTGCCCTGACACCCGCTGTGCTCAATCAACCGTCCGCGACGGTCGGCTCCTTGCGGCCTGGCGTCTCGGGGATCGATGCGCAAGCGCCTGCCTCGACGGTATCGCCCGCCGCTGCGCCGGTCGCCCCAATTCAGGAAAGGAGCGCGCCGTGAGCTGGCGCGGCCTTCTGGGCGGCCGCACCGGCGGGGCCGCCGTGAGCGGCTCTGGTATACTCGGCGGCAGATCCCCCTGAGACGTGCGGATGAGGGCGAAGGATTTTCTCTCGATCGACCAGCTCACGGCTGATGAGCTGGACGGACTCATAGCCCTCAGCCTCGATCTCAAGCGCCGCCCGTCAATCGGGAGCGAGCTTCTCCTCCACCGAACGGTGGCGCTCCTGTTCCAGAAGCCATCTCTTCGTACGAGGGTGTCCTTCGAGATCGCAGCGCTGGAGCTCGGCGGCCGATCTCTGTACCTTTCACCGGCGGAAGTTGGCCTTGGACAGCGGGAGGCGGTCGCAGACGTCGCGCGAGTTCTCAGCCGCTACGTTCATGCCCTCGTCGCTCGGACGTTTCTCCACGAGGACGTGGAACAGCTCGCGGCGGCCGCCAGCATCCCCGTCGTCAACGGACTCTCCGATCGCAGCCATCCCTGCCAGATCCTGGCGGATCTCGTCACGATGCACGAGCGCTTCGGGAGCCTCCGCGGGCTGAACGTCACCTTTGTCGGCGATGGGAACAACGTGGCCCGCTCCTTGATCGAGGCAGCGCCCCTGGCGGGGTTCCACTTTCGTTTTGCTGGCCCGTCCGGTTACGAGCCGGACGGAGCCGCCATTGCCGACGCGAAAGCGCGGGGTGGCGACGTCTCCGTCACACACGACCCGGTCGAAGCCGTTCGCGTGGCAGACGTGATTTATACCGACGCGTGGTTTAGCATGGGGGAGGAAGCGCAGCGCGAAGCGCGAGCCGCTGTCTTTCCACCGTTTCGCGTCAACGCCGAGCTGGTCAACGCGGCGCCGGATCATGCCGTCGTCATGCACTGTTTGCCTGCCCACCGCGGTGAAGAGATTACCGACGAAGTGATCGAAGGTCCGCACTCGATCGTCTTTGATCAAGCGGAGAACCGTTTGCACGCGCAAAAGGCGCTGCTCGTCCACTTGCTCGTCGGAGACCAGGCGCTTCGATGAGCGACGCCATCGAATTCATTCGATCGGTCGCGCTCGCGTTCGACTTCCGAGCGGCAATCGACATCGTCGTCGTCGCGGCTATCGTGTACTGGATCCTGACCCTTATTGAGGGCACGACCGCCGTCGCCATGCTCCGCGGGATCGCGCTCGTCTTCCTCGTCGGCACCGCCGTGAGCAACGTGTTCGGACTCACTGTCCTCGGCTGGATGCTCCGCAACGCGATCCCAGCCCTCCTGGTCGCGATTCCAATTCTCTTCCAGCCAGAGCTGCGCCGGGCGCTCGAGCAAATCGGGCGCGCCCGTGGCATCACGCGAACGACGGGGTTGACCGCTAACCAGCGAACCATTGACATCATCGCGGACGCCGCTGGGCGGCTCGCCGAGCGGCACTGGGGCGCCATCATGGTCATCGAGCGGCAGATTCCGCTGGGCGAGTACGCTGACAGCGGGATTCGCGTCGATGGAGCCCTTTCGGTTGAGTTTCTTCTGAGCATCTTCTATCCGCATTCCCCGCTCCACGATGGCGCAGTAATCATCCGCGGCGACCGCGTCCTGGCGGCCGGCTGCGTCCTGCCCCTCGCGGAGACGGTCGAGACCGGCCACCAGTTCGGGACTCGCCATCGAGCCGCAATTGGGATCACGACCAAAACCGATGCGCTGGGGGTCGTCGTCTCCGAGGAATCCGGTCAGATCTCCATCAGCAACAACGGGCGCATGGTGCGCAACCTTGACGACCAGAAGCTTCGGCGCATTCTCCCGATGCTCTACAAGTCCGGCGTCGGCGAGGCGATACCCCAGCTCCTTCGGATTCGCGTGCCATCCCGCGCGTCATGAACGCGATCTTTTCCCATATCGACTTCGGGCGGGGCCTCGTCGCGCTGGTCATCTCTGTCGCCCTTTTTGGCGTCGTCGAGCATGAGCAGAACCCCAACGAGACCCAGAGCTACGATCTGCGCGCCGAGCTGATGAATCTGCCGCCCGGCCTCGTCGTGCTCAACGACTCGGCCAGCAGGGCCGTCTCGGTCCGGATCAGCGCCCCCCGCGACGTCCAGGCGAATGTTCGCCCGAGCTCCCTGAGAGCCTATGTGGACCTTAGCAAGGCCACCCCCGGATCCGACCAATACCCGGTGATGGTCGAGACGCCAGACCCCAAGATGCACGTCGTCGACGTTTCGCCCCCGCGCCTCACTCTTCGGCTGGACGAAACCATCGACCGGCAGGTTCCCGTCAGACTCAACCGAATCGGCTCGGTGCCCTTTGGATACGAGGCCGGTGACGCGACGCTGGACCCCACCATCGCCACGGTGACTGGGCCATCTTCAACGGTCCGAACGGTCGACGCCGTGAGCATCGACTTTCGGCTCGATTCGGTCACTTCCAATGTGGATGGGCGGTATCCGGCCATACCGGTCGACTCGCAGGGGCAGCAGGTGACCAGCCAGGGCCCGTCGCTCCGAGTCAATCCCGCCACCATCCGCGTCCAGCTCCCCGTGACCCAGCAGGTCAGCTACAAAACGGTTGGAGTCGAGCCATCCATATCCGGCACCGTGCAATCCGGGTACGTCATCGAGGGGATCACGACCGAGCCGTCTGCCATCACCGTCGTCGGGCCTCCTCAGCCTCTCGCAGGCGTGAACTTCGTCGCGACGGAACAGATCGACGTGTCGGACGCCGCGGTCACGTTCGCGCGCCAGGTCTCCGTGGTCGTGCCGGAGAATGTGTCGGTCGTGCAAGACGGAAACGTGACGGTCACCGTGCGGATCGGACCAATCCCGGTCAGCCAATCCGTCTCCATCGTCCCGGCGGCGACCAACATCCGGAGTGGACTGCAAATTGCCAGCTCTATCCCCAGCGTGCAGGTTGTCCTTCAGGGCCCCGTGAGCGCGGTCCGGGGGCTTCAGCCCGGCGACTTGGGGGTGAGCCTCAATCTCTCGGGCCTCGGCCCTGGGACGCATCAGGTCGCCGTGGACGTTAGCCCACCACCTGGCCTCTCGGTCCAGTCGACGAATCCGTCGGTGCTGACGGTCACGCTCGCAAGCATCGTCGGCCCGACCGCGGAGGTGACTCCGACCACCGCCCCGACCGCGACGCCCCTCGAGCCCACGGAGGCCGTTCCATCAACGGCGACCGCTCCGGCGTCGAGCCCCTCCCCCGCGACAACCCGAACGCCGGCGCCTGCCCGGAATCCGTAACCAATGCGCCCCATCGTCGCCCTCGTCGGACGGCCGAACGTCGGAAAATCGACGCTCTTCAATCGGCTCGTCGGCAGCCAGCTTGCCGTCGTCCACGAGACACCGGGGACCACACGGGATCGCGTGTACGGGGAGGCCGAGTGGCGCGGCCGAACGTTTTCCGTGATCGATACGGGCGGACTTGGCCTCGACAGCCAAAGAGCCTTGGATCAGAGCGTCATCGAACAAGCTGAGGCGGCCATCGCCGAGGCCGACGTCGTCCTCTTTCTCGTCGACGCCCGAGCGGGCCCCGTCCCCGTCGACGCGGACATCGCGGACCGGCTTCGCCGCGCGACCAAACCCGTTCTCCTGGTCGTCAACAAGGCCGATAGCCCGTCTGATCGGCTCCGCGCGACCGATTTTTTCGAGCTTGGGCTGGGCGAACCATTGGTCGTCTCCGCCGTGCGAGGGATGGGGACCGGCGATCTTCTCGACCGGGTCGTGGACCTCCTCCCGCCCAGGCAGCCCGACGAACAGCCTGCTTCCGACGGTGAGCCCGTCGCGGTCGCGATCCTCGGTCGACCGAACGTCGGCAAGAGCTCGCTGCTGAACGCGGTCCTGGGCGAGGAGCGTGTCATCGTCGACGAGACACCGGGCACGACCCGCGACGCGGTCGATACCGCGATCCAGCACAACGACGTCCCGATGGTGCTGATCGACACTGCGGGAATCCGACGTCGCGGCCGGATCGAGCGCGGGATCGAGGCCTACAGCGTGATACGAGCGATGCGGGCAATCGATCGCGCCGAAGTTGCCATCCTGGTCATCGACGCCCAGGACGGCGTGACGGCCCAAGACGCCCACGTGGGGGGCGCGATCCATGACGCGGCCAAGGGGTGCGTCATCGCCGTCAACAAGTGGGACCTGGTGGAGCGAACCCCCGACGCCGGGGCCCGGTACCTCTCCCTGGTCCGGCGAGGCCTCGTGTTTCTCGATTACGCCCCGGTCGTGTTCATCTCCGCGAAGACAGGGCTCAACGTTTCGCGCCTGTTGGATCGCGTCGTCAAGATCTCGACCGAGCGGCGGAAACGGATCCCCACCGCGGAGGTGAACGAGTTCCTGAAGCAGATCGCGATGGCCCATCCGATGAGCGAGCGAGGAAGGACCGTCAAGATCCTGTACGCCACGCAGGCAGCGGCTAATCCCCCCACCTTTGTGCTCTTCGTGAACGACCCCGCCATCGTGCACTTCTCTCACAGACGGTACATCGAGAACCAGATCAGGCGTCGGTTCGGGTTCGAGGGAACGGGGATTCGCCTCGTGCTTCGGGGTCGGTCCGAGCGGGAGACATAGAACCGCCGGAGGCCGCCGTCGCTCACCCGCTGTCGAGTGGCGCGCGTCCGAGATACCACCGCCCGTTCAGTTCCACCAGCGGCACACGCGGGGCTGCCTGCCACTCGGGCCCGTCCACCGCGGGAATGATGTCGAGAAAGATCGTCACGTCGCTCGGACGGGCAGACGCTCCTCGGAGGCGATCCAGGACCGACGGAACGTGCACGGCGACGCCGACGACGCGGTATTCGTTGTCCGCTCCATTGACAACGAACGCGCGCTCGCGGGCGCGAATGTCCGGCGCCAGGCACTCGAGCGCGCCATCGATGTCCCCGCGCTGGAGTGCCGAGAAATACCGGCGAACGGTGGCCTCTGGACTTGTCGCGCGTGAAACCACATCGACGACCGCGCTTCCGACCAGAATCGCGATGCCCAGAGCGAGGAGCAGGAAGGAAACGCGGAGCCCGAGCCCGCGGAACCGCGACGATGGTGCGACTTGTGATGCCATCGGGCCGCGGAGCGCGAGAACCCGGGGGTGCGCTATGCCCGATTCGCGGAGGCCCCGGCCCGGGATGCGGCCTGACCTCGCATGCACTCGAAGAACTGCCCGATAATCATTTTTGCGACGCCGCCCAGCATGCGCTGCCCGACGTTCGCGATGAGGCCGCCGGCCGTCGCATCGCCCGACACGACCACGACCGTTTTCTCGCCGTTCTGCTCCAGGGTAAGCACGCCTTCCCCGCGGACGAAACCCGGGGTTCCCGATCCTTCCACGACCAGCTTCAATCGGTTCGGAGGATCCTGATCGGCGATTTTCGCCTTTCCGCTGTAGGTTCCTTTGATCCCCGCAACGCCCATCTCCAACGTGACCTCGTACTCGTCCGGGCCGATGGGATCGAATCGCTTGCACCCCGGCATGCAGCCCTTGAGCGCTTCCGGATCGACGAGGAGAGCGAAAACCAGCTCGCGGGGGAAATTGAAATCGTACCGACCTTCGATCTTCAACCACGTCCTCCCTAAACAGCCGCCCGAGAGTATACTGCGCACTCCCGAGGCTGCTCCCGTCGAGGCGTCCATCGACGTGGAAACGGGTCCGCGGCTGAAGCGTTGCCTACGGCCCACTCTCCGGCTGGCCATCGCCATCGTCAGGCCGAACGAGCGCGCCGTCGCTGGTCGATTCCGTCGCGTGGCTTCGGCCTGCCGCGGGCCACAATCGCTCGCGCACGCCTTCGAGTCCCCGGGCTACGTGCCGCAGCAGCTCGTCCCGCTCCTGGGCATGGAGGGCGCGCCAGTGCGCGCCCTTGCGCCCCATGCCTCGGAACTTCCGATAGCGCCGATCGACCAGTCGACGAGGCGGAACGCGCAGCAGCTCACTGAGCGCCGCGTGGATGTGGTTGCGGAGCTGTTGCGCCGCATAGCGCGGGTCGTTCTGCGCGCCTCCGACAGGCTCCGGCACGATGACGTCCACGACGCCGAGTCGCGTGCAATCGTATGCGGTGAGCTTGAGTGCCCGGGCGACTTCGTGGGCGTGAGCGGCAGACCGATAGAGGATGGCTGCCGCGCCCTCCGGAGCAATCACCGAGTAGATGGCGTTCTCCTGCATCAGGACTCTGTCGGCCACGCCGAGCGCGAGCGCGCCACCGCTCCCGCCTTCGCCGATGATGGTCGAAACGACCGGCACCGGTGCGATAGAAAGGTTCGCCAAGCACGTGGAGATCGCGGTGGCCAAGCCCCGCTCCTCGGAAGCGTAATCGAGCGCGGCGCCCGGCGTATCGATGAGGGTCACAATGGGTAATCCGAGCGTCGCGGCCATCCGCATCAGGCGGGCGGCCTTTCGGTACCCTTCGGGATGCATCTGCCCAGCGTGGCGTCGCTGGCGGTCCTCTTCGCCTCGACCCCGCTCCTGCGCCAGGATGACGCAGGCAATGCCGCCGATCTCGCCGAGTCCTCCGATGAGGGCCGGATCATCCCCGTACACGCGGTCGCCGTGCAGCTCGATGAAGCCGGGGGAAAGCAGGGTCAGATAGTCGGCGGCCGACGGCCGGTCCGGCCTCCGAGCCAGCTCCACCTCCTCCCATGCCGACTCCGGAGGGCTAGCCTCCGGTCGATACAGGTCTTTGCGAGCGGCTGTCCTTGCGCGACGCGACGAGCCAAACAGATCGAGCAGCGTGGCGAGCGTGCCGCGGAGCTGGCTGCGATCGACAATGCGATCGACCATGCCGTGCTCCAGAAGGAACTGCGCCGTGTGCGTCCCCTCAGGCGGTGGCTCCCCTGTGGTTTCGGCGATGACGCGCGGGCCAGCGAACCCGATGAGCGCGCCCGGCTCGGCGAGAATGACGTCCCCCTGGCTTCCGTACGACGCATACACACCGCCCGTCGTGGGATCGGTCAGCACGCAGACCATAGGAACACCAGCGCGATGGAGACGCATGGCGCTCGCGGCGGTCGTCGCCATCTGGACAAGGCTGAGCATGCCCTCCTGCATGCGGGCACCGCCGCTTGAGCAGACCGCGATGAACGGGAGATGCCGCCGCTGGGCCAGCTCCATGGCAAGGGCGACCTTCTCCCCCACCACGGAGCCCATCGTGCCGCCCAGAAACGCGAAGTCCGACACCGCCAGAACCGCCCCATGACCCGCGATGCGGCCCACACCGGTGACCACCGCTTCGGTCAGTCCGGTTCGCTCTCGAGCCTGGGCGAGCCGCTCGGTGTAGGGCTGACGGTCGGAGAAATGGAGGGGGTCGAGCGATACCAGCTCAGCGCTCGTCTCCACGAACGACCCATCGTCGACGAGCTGATCGATCCGATCGCGCGCCGATAGGGAGAAATGGTGCCTGCACCGCTCGCAAACCCGGTATGCGCGATAGGTGTCCGTGCCATGGACCGACGCGCCACAGCTCGGACAACATATCGCTCCGACCTCGTCGCTCGCGCGATGCGGGTCCTCGGGAATCACGTTGGGGTCCGGCCGCGACGTTGGCATACCAATTGATTACCATTTTCGCGTCGACGCTGCAGGTTTTGTTGCGGTTCTCTCGCGTACCTCACGTGAGCTGTCGAACGGTCCCGAACCCCTCGAACCGCTGGCGCGGTCGAAATACGGCTGGCTACTGCAGCCAGCCCGCGCAAGACGCGATCGAGCGACTGCAGCTCACGATCGATGAAGCAGAGCGCACAGAGCTGATTCGCGACCTGGTGCGCATCGAGATGATGATGCCGCTCTACTGGGACCTCGATCCCATTCTTGCCGTCTCTGACGTCACGGGCCCGCCCGAACCCACCGCGCCGACGCGGATCCACACGTGGAACGTGGCCGAATGGGACCGGACCCGCCCGTCCTAGCCGGCCGCCACCTCGTCGGCGTAGCCCCGATCGGCAAGCTCGTCGCGGGCAATTCGAAGGATCCACACGTGAAACGACCAATCCTGCCAGCGGTAGCGATCGATGCGCTCCCACGCGCGATCGAAGATCCGCGCGGTGATCTGGTCGGCAACGTAGGGAACGCTGACTTTCGAGAGGACAAAGTAGTGGATGGTTCGCTCATAGGCCTTGTGAAGCTGAGAGAAAGCCCAGCGGTCTCGCTGTGCCACGCGGCGCTCGAGCTCTTCAAACTCAGCCAGGTCCATTACCCAACATGATCCCGCATCGACCGGCTTGTTTCAACGCTCTGGCGCTGCCTCCAATATGCGCCTCGACTCCGTGGCTCTCGGGCGGACGGGGCGGACTAGGACGAGAGCGACGAAACACAGCGCCGCCGATAGCCCATTGAGCCAGATGCCGAGATCGTAGCTGCCGGTC
>DASRDP010000136.1 GCA_035652535.1 Chloroflexota bacterium | reverse complement strand
CCGTGGTGCACGTCGACGTCGACGATCGCGACGCGCTCGGCTCCGCCGGACCTGAGCGCCCAATGAGCGGCTATCGCGACCGTATTGAACAGGCAGAAGCCCATCGATCGCTGTGCCGTCGCATGGTGTCCCGGCGGGCGGACGATGACGAACCCGGCGGATATGCTGCCTCGGAGAACGTCCCGGACAGCCTGGAGACCGGCGCCCACCGCCACTTGAGCCGCGATCAGGGACGTGGGAGTCACAAAGGTATCCGGGTCCACCCACCCGCCGCCTGAGCTCCCCAGCTCCTGGATCCGGCGGATCTGCCCTTCAGCGTGAACGCTCGCGATATCAGCGAGCTCGGCCGGCTCGACGCTTGGCCACTCATACAGGTCGGCGTCACGCTGAAGGGCCGCGACCGCTGCACGGACGCGGCTTGGGGACTCCGGATGTCCTGGCGCGGCATGATCGAGACACCGTGGGTCGGTGTAAATCGCGACCGCCATCGCTCAACCTCGCTTCCAAATGCCGCTCGCCCAGGCCGCGGCGCGCGCGCACGCAACCGCGACTGCCAGGGCGATCATTATGGCATGCTGGAGCCTGGGGCGAGCCGTGGGCGAGCCTTGGGGAGCGGCTTCTCAGGCCGCTCCGCCGGTGCCGCGGGCGGCGACGGCGGAGACGCGACAGGGAGGGGGTCTTCGACCGGCAGGCCGGAGAAGACCCGCTCTAGCGCTTCCCCTTCCAGTGTTTCGCGTTTGATCAACTCTTCGGACAACAGGTCCAGGATGTGCCGGTTGTCCGCCAATATCTGCATCGCCTCGTCGTGCGCGTGCTCGATGAGCCGGCGAATCTCCTCGTCAATGGTCTCCGCGATCTTCTCGCTGTAGTTCTTCTGCTCACCGATCTCGCGCCCGAGGAAGATCATCTCTTCCTTGTGCCCAAAGGTTCGGGGCCCAAGTCGGTCGCTCATGCCGTACTCGCAGATCATCTTCCGCGCCAGGTTGGTCGCGACCTCGAGGTCATTTTGGGCCCCCGTGCTCATCTCTCCGTACACGAGCTTCTCGGCACAGTGGCCACCCAGAGTACCGGCGAGACGGTCCTCGAACTGGGAACGGGTCCACAGATGCCGGTCCTCGACCGGGAGGAACCGCGTGTAGCCCCCCATCATGCCGTGAGCGATGATGGTGATCTTGTGGACCGGGTCGTGGTTCTTCAGGAACCGCGCGACGACGGCGTGGCCAGCTTCGTGCACAGCGGTCCGCGTCTTCTCCTCTTCGGAGATGATGCGGCTCTTTCGCTCGGGACCTGCGATGACGCGATCGATCGCGTCCTCCAGCTCCGCCATACCGATGGTCTGCTTGTTCCGGCGCGCGGCGATGATGGCGCCCTCATTTATAAGGTTCGCCAGATCCGCGCCAGAAAAGCCCGGCGTCTGCTTTGCCAGCACGCCGAGATCGACGCTGCTCTCCAGCGGCTTGCCTCGCGCGTGCACGTCGAGGATAGCGCGCCGGCCCCCGATGTCCGGAGCCGGGAGGACGACGTGGCGATCGAATCGACCGGGACGAAGCAGCGCGGGGTCGAGCACGTCCGGACGGTTCGTCGCTGCGGTGACGATAACGTTGGTGTTGCCGTCGAACCCGTCCATCTCGACAAGGATCTGGTTCAACGTTTGCTCGCGTTCGTCGTGGCTTCCGCCCAGGCCCGCTCCTCGCTGGCGGCCGACGGCGTCGATCTCGTCGACGAAGATGATGCACGGGCTATTGCGCTTTGCTTGCTCGAAGAGGTCGCGCACGCGCGACGCGCCGACGCCCACGAACATCTCGACGAATTCCGATCCGCTGATGCTGAAGAACGGAACGCCGGCCTCTCCGGCGACCGCCCGGGACAGAAGCGTCTTCCCGGTGCCCGGCGGTCCCACGAGGAGAACGCCCTTGGGAATCCGCGCCCCGAGGGCAGCGAATTTCTCCGGAAATTTCAGGAACTCCACGACTTCGTGTAATTCTTGTTTCGCCTCGTCAACACCCGCCACGTCCGCGAACGTCACCGTCGGCTTGTTTGCCATAAACATCCGAGCGCGACTCTTCCCGAAGGAAAGCGCCTGGTTATTCGTGCCCTGCGCCTGGCGCATCATGAACAGGAGGATGCCGCCGAAGAAGACCAACGGCAGGAGGTTGATCAGGATCTGCAGCCAGTTCCCGAACTGGGGCGGGTCGACAAACACGATGCTGACCGCGTCGAGCTGGTCCGGGGTAACACCGTAGTCCCGAAGCTGTTGCGTAATGCCAACATTCGTCTCTTTGCGCGACGTCGCTCGCCGCTTGTCCAGATACTCGATCTGGAGGCGGTCATCGCTGACCAAGATCCTCCGAATCGTTCCTTCTTTGACACCCGCCGCAACTTCGTTGATGCTGATCTGCTGGTTCTCATTTCCCCCGGAAGGTGGGAACGCAGTGAAAAACAACGCAACGACGGCGACAAGGAGGATGAGGTAGACGAAGCTGTTCCGCAGCCACTTGTTATCCATTCCCTGTCCCTTCTTGGACCCAAGACGCACTGTCCGTCAATTTGACGGAAGCGTGCGCTGCGTCGATTATATCAGAGCCCAATTTAGGCACTCCGGGTGATCTGATTCACTATCTATTCGCGTCCGCGTCCACAAACAGACTCAACCACTCCCGCCAATTCGGCAATTCCACCGGGGTCGGTGTCGCTGTCGCGGTTGGCTGCGATCGCGCTCCGCCAGGCCACACCAGAATGACCGGGTGATCACCGGGTTTCACCAGGCCCTCGTCCCGCGCTGTCCGCTCGATGTCGACGTCCATTTGATTGCTCGACAGCTCCGCCTGCAGCTCGAGGTTCTTCGCCCGGAGCTCGGCGACTTCGCGCCGTGTTGCCTCGACTTCCTGGTTCGCGTGATAGGCGTCGATGGCGCGCTGGCCGGTGAGGATAACGACGTACACCGCGACGAGCGCCGTCGCGATGGCGAGGAGGCGCCGCGGCAGAACGGAGCCTCCGAGGTCATGCATCCGGCCCGCCTCGTCGGCTCACGGGATCCACGAGAGGCCAGAGGTGGCATCAACCCCGAATCGGCCGGTCATCTGGGTCGAGCGCCCCGCGACGAGCTTTCCATCGGCGTCTTGCGACACGTCCATCACGAATAGCTCGAACTCCGCACCCGCCAGCGAGAGGTACGCCAGGGACCCGCCGTTGGGCGACCATCTGGGGCTGCGCGCCACGTCCATGATTGCGAGCGTTGCAGGCTCCTCCTCCCCGGTCGCGTCGATCACCCGAAGGGCGTCGCGCTTTCCGTCCCGCGCCATGTACGCGATGTGCCGCCCGTCCGGCGACCACGTGGGATCGAACGCACCGCCCGCTTCGTTAGTGATCGCCACGGGCACGTCCGCGCGAGATACGTTGATCGTGTAGATCTGGCTCGACGTTCCGCTAAACCCCGTGATCGCAATCTCCGACCCGTCCGGCGACCACGTGTACGTATCGAATGCGTCCAGCCCAGCCCTGGGCCGCGTGACCTGGCGCGCGCCAGTCCCGTCGGGCCGCATGACCCAGAGCATCGCGTACTGACTCGACCGATCGGAGAGGTAGGCGAGCAATTGCCCGTCAGGTGACCATCGCGGGTAGAAGGCCCACTCATTCGCCTGCACCCGGGCCGATTGGCCGCGCGTGATCTGGTGCAGGTCCGAGCCGTCCACGTTGAGAACGTAGATGTCGCTGGAATTCTGGTTCCAGCCGACTATCGCAAGCCTGGTCCCGTCTGGCGACCCGTCGGGCTGACCCCAGTATCGTCCTCCCTGCGTGATCGGCGCTGTCGATCCCTCCTCGGCCTCCCAGATGTCGCCCGAGTGGCCGAACAGGATGTGGCCAGGAAGCGCTGCGCGCACCGTGCCAGCGCTGCCAGACCCGCCAACGGCCGACGTGGCCGCGTCGATGCCGTAAATCGCGAGGGCGCAGACGAGGGAGATGGCCGCGATGCTCATTCGCCCCGTCGAGCGCCCAGTCCACGCGCGCCACACATCCCTCATGGGCGCCGGCCCCCTATGCCGGCTGCCGGAGCGCGAGCCCAGTCAGGTCGCAAACCGACCGCAGCCCGCGCGCGGCGATCGCACCGGGCAGCTCGTCGACGATCCGAAGCGACGTCGACGGCTCGGTAAATGTCATCGTCCCGACCTGGATCGCCGTCGCACCCGCCATCAAGAACTCCAACGCGTCGCCGGTGCACGCGATACCGCCCAGCCCAACGATAGGGATGCGAACGGCCTGACTGACCAAGTACACGATCCAGACCGCCATGGGCCGAATCGCGGGGCCGGAGAGGCCGCCCGTGACGTTTGCCAGCACCGGACGCGCAGTTTCGATGTCGATCCGCATGCCAACGAACGTGTTGATGAGGGATATGGCATCCGCCCCCGCGTCCTCAACCGCCCGCGCCACTTCGCAGATATCCGCCACCTGGGGGGAAAGCTTGACGAGAACGGGTAAACCGGTGCGCTGGCGCACGGCGGATGTGATTTGTGCGCTTGTCGCGGCATCCTCGCCGACGACGCGGCCTCCCGCCCAAACATTGGGACACGAAATGTTCAGCTCGAGCCCTGCCACGCCCGGCACGCCGTCGAGGAGGTCCGCCATGTACGCAAACTCTTCCACCGTATCTCCCGCGATGTTCACGATGACGGGCACATCCCACTGCGCCCAAATGGGCGCCTTGTCGCTGATCACCTTGTGCACGCCGACGTTTTGGAGGCCGATGGCGTTCAGCATGCCGGCTGGCGTTTCCACGATTCGGGGACCGCGATTCCCGCGCCGTGGCCTCGCGGTGATCCCTTTCGAAACAATCGCGCCGAGGCGCTGGATATCGATCAGCCGCGCGTACTCGATTCCGTAGCCAAAGGTACCGGAGGCCACCATCACCGGATTGCGCAACCGAAGCGGGAGCTTCGCGTTGACGCCGAATTCCACCTGGACGTCCACGTCGGCCGGTGCGTCCGTCGAACCCACGGTGCCTCCTCGCGCCGCGCCGCCCATCACGCCTCGATCACCTCTCAGTCCGTTCGCCAGACGACGTCCCGCGCACGAAAGACCGGACCGTCGGTGCACACCCGCATGGGGCCCTTGCGTGTTTCGATGACGCAGCCAAGGCACACGCCCATGGCGCACCCCATCCGCTCCTCCATCGCGACCCAGCACGGGATGTTCGGAGCCCGCTCCCCTACGATCCGGGCAAGAGACGCCATCATCGGAATTGGGCCGCAGGAGTAGACCGCGTCCGCCCAGGCGAGGCGGTCGGGGACGAGCTCGGTGACGAATCCCTGGACGCCGGCCGACCCGTCGTCGGTGGCTACCAGATACTCGACCTCCTCGGGAAGCAGCGTTGACGGGAAGACGAGGTCATGGGTCGCCGCGCCCACGGCGAGCGTGACGCTCGCGCCGCGTTCGATCGCCCGCTCCGCCAATCCGACGAGAGGCGCGACGCCATACCCGCCTCCGATGAGGAGAAGGTTGCGCGCTTTCGGGTCGATCCGAAAGGCGTGGCCGAGGGGGCCAATGCAGTCGAGGACCTCCCCCGGTCGTTTCGAGACGAGCCGATGGGACCCGGCGCCGACGTCGCGAACCATCAGCTCCAACGTCTTCCCGCGCGCGCGAAAGACGCTCATCGGACGGCGGAGGAGTGGCGCCTCATTATCCGAGCACCGAATGTGGAGAAACTGGCCCGGCGCGGCGCTCTGAGCGATCCGGCCAACATCGAGCGCGACGACGTGGGTGGCGGGCATGATCAGCTCGTTCGCTACGACCGTCGCGGCAAACTGTCTCATGCTCGGTCCGACACGTGCGTGCCCGGTCGCACCCTCCCGTCGATCGGCTCGGACGCGCGGTGGTTGGCCCGTGCCGGACCGAGCCGACTCTGGGGGTCAAAGGACCAGTACGCCTCGACGGGCAACACCTCGTTCGGCGACGCGCCGGACTCGATGCACATCGCCACGACGCGCGCGGTGTCCAAGGATGTATAGCAGGGAATCCGGCGCTCGGTAGCGGCGCGCCGAATCTCAAATCCGTCTCGGAGCTGATCGCGCCGCGCTGAGACGCCTTCCAACGTGTTGATCACGCCCGTCACCGACCCGTCCATGATCACGTCGAGGACGTTCGGATGGCCCTCATCCAGCTTCTTGGTGGTCATGACGACCGGCAAGCCGAGGGCGCTGATGACTCCCGCGGTGCCTTCCGTCGCATAGAGCGGATGGCCACTGCGGGCAAACGAGCGAATGATGGGGATTGCCTCTGCCTTGTCGCGATCCGCCACCGAGATCAGGAGTGCGCCCTTTGGGGGCAGCATCAATCCGGCGGAGGTGAGCGCCTTCACCATCGCCCCCTGGTATGTGAGATCGATCCCCATGACCTCGCCCGTGGACTTCATCTCGGGGCCGAGGTACGTATCGACCGCGGGCAATTTCGCCATCGAGAAGACGGGCGCCTTGACGGCCACCAGCTTCTGCGCCGGCCAGAGGGCATCGGTTATCCCTTGCGAACGAAGGGATTCGCCCAGCATCACGCGCGTGGCGATCGTCACGATCGGCACGCCCGTCGCCTTGCTCAGAAACGGGACAGTCCGACTGGCGCGCGGGTTGACTTCCAACACGAAGATCGTTCCCTCGAACAGGACATACTGGACGTTGAAGATGCCGACAATCCCCAGGCCAACTCCGAGCCGCGTCGTGTAGTCGACGACGGTTTCGAGCTCCCGATGTGTCAGCTCCACAGCCGGATAGACGGCCATGGAATCCCCCGAATGGACGCCCGCGCGCTCCACGTGCTCCATGACGCCCGGAATCAACACGTGTTCGCCATCGCAGATGGCGTCCACCTCCAGCTCTCGGCCCTCGAGGTACTTGTCGATCAGCACGGGATGGCGGGTGGAGAGCTGAGTGGCCGCGGTCACATAGCGAATCAGGTCCGTTGGGCTGTGTACGATCTCCATGGCGCGGCCCCCGAGAACGTACGAGGGCCGCACGAGGACCGGATAGCCAACGCGCTCGGCGGTGTTGAGCGCCTCCTCGACCGTGCGCACACTGCCGCCCGGCGGCTGCGGGATGTCCAGGCGCTGGAGAGCCTCCTCGAAGCGCCGCCGGTCTTCCGCGAGGTCGATGGACTCGACACTGGTGCCCAGGATGCGGAATCCCGCGTTGCGCAGCGGCTCAGCCAGATTGATGGCCGTTTGGCCACCGAATTGAACGATGACCGGCGGCGCAGCCGATGCTCGATCGTCATCCCCGTCGAGCGCCGCTCGTGGAGACGCAGCCGCCGGGCCCGCGCTGGAAGCCGCCGGCCCCTCGACCGGGGGCGCTTCGTTCTCCAGAAGATCGCGAACGCTTTCTTCGTCAAGCGGCTCGAAGTAGAGGCGCGTCGACGCGTCGAAGTCTGTGCTCACGGTCTCTGGATTGCTGTTGACCATGATGCTCGCGACCCCGGCGGCTCGTTGGGCAGTGGCCGATCGCACGCTGCAATAGTCGAATTCGATCCCCTGTCCAATGCGAATCGGGCCCGAGCCAATGACCAGCGCGCGCTCGCCCTCGAGAGGCGCTGCCTCATTCTCCTCTTCGTATGTGCTGTAGAAGTATGGCGAGACCGCCGCGAACTCGGCCGCGCACGTATCGACCATCTTGTAGACGGGTCGGATGTTCCACGCGATGCGCAATGCGCGGACCTGCTCGGGAAGAAGATCCGCCAGGGTTCCGATCTGGCTGTCTGAGAAGCCCATGCGCTTCGCGCGGAACATCAACGCGGGGGTGAGCGGCTCATGGAGCAGCTCGCGCTCGACGGCGACGATGTGCCGAATCTTGTGGAGAAAAAATGGATCGAAACCGGACATCTCGGCGAGCTGCTCCACGCTGACGTCGCGGCGCAGAGCGGCGGCGAGCGCCCACAGACGTAAGTCGTTGGGCTGACGAATCTGCTCGAAGAGCTGCTCGGTTGGGCGGCCATGCTCATCGCTCCACGACCGCTCTTCCCACAACAGGCTCCGCCCGCCGTTCTCCAACGAGCGCACCGCCTTTTGGAGCGCCGCTTCGATCGAGCGGCCAATCGCCATGACCTCGCCCGTCGACTTCATCTGCGTATTGATCGTCCGGTCCCCCGTCGCGAACTTGTCGAAGGGCCACCGCGGCACCTTCATGACGACGTAATCGAGGGCCGGCTCGAACGCGGCCGTCGTCTTCCCCGTGACGGCGTTGGGGATCTCGTCGAGGCGACGACCGATGGCGATCTTGGCGGCCACGCGCGCGATGGGATAGCCGGTGGCCTTCGAGGCGAGCGCCGACGAGCGGCTGACGCGTGGGTTCACCTCGATGACGAAGTACGCAAAGGAGTGGGGATCGAGGGCGAACTGAACGTTGCAGCCGCCGCGGATTCCCAGGGAACGAATGATCTTGATCGCGGCGGTGCGCAACATTTGATACTCGAAATCGGACAGGGTCTGGCTCGGCGCCACCACGATGGAGTCGCCCGTGTGGACGCCCATGGGATCGAGGTTCTCCATGTTGCAGATGGTGATGCAGTTGTCTGCCCCGTCGCGCATCACCTCGTATTCGATCTCTTTCCACCCGATGAGCGACCGCTCGACAAGCACCTGGTGAATCGGGCTCGCGGCGAGCCCGCCGGCGACGATGGTACGAAGCTCGTGCTCCGTCCGTCCGATGCCCCCGCCCGTCCCGCCGAGGGTAAACGCTGGGCGGACGACGACCGGGTATGAGAGCCGCTCGGCAAAGGCGACCGCGTCGTCGACAGCCGACACGACTTCGCTCTCGGGGACCGGCTCGCCGATTCCGATGAGGAGCTCCTTGAAGAGCTCCCGGTCCTCCGCTTTGCGGATCGAGTCCAGCGGGGTCCCGAGCAGCTCGACGCCATGCCGATCGAGGACTCCCGCCTCCGCCAGCTCGACGGCCAGGTTCAGCCCTGTTTGGCCGCCGAGGGTCGGAAGCAGCCCGTCGGGGCGCTCGCGGCGAATGATGCGCTCGATGACCGGGACAGTAGGCGGCTCGATATAGACCGCGTCAGCAATTTCGACGTCCGTCATGATCGTCGCCGGATTTGAGTTGATCAGGACGACGGAGACGCCCTCCTCGCGAAGGGACGTGCACGCCTGAGTTCCGGCGTAGTCGAACTCGGCGGCTTGGCCGATGACGATCGGGCCGGAGCCAATGACCAGCACCTTGCGGACGTCGACCGGCTTCTTCGACGTCGGGCCGCGGCTATCCATCGGCGGGCACCATGTCTCTGCTCAGAGCGTCCGCGCCGGGCACCGGTCGCGCCACCATGTCGAGGAACCGCTCGAAGATGTACTGATTGTCCTGCGGCCCAGGGCAGCCCTCCGGGTGATACTGCACCGAGAACGCCGGAAGCTCCCGATGGGCGAGGCCTTCGACCGAGCCATCGTTCAGATTGACCATGCTGACGAAGAAGCCCGACCCCTCGCGGATCGAGGCGGCGTCGACCTGAAATTCGTGGTTCTGCGACGTGATGTGAATTCGATCCGTCAACAGGTCACGCACCGGATGGTTGCCGCCGTGATGGCCGAATTTCAGACGGCTCGTCGAACCCCCGGCTGCCAGCCCGAGTACCTGATGGCCGAGGCAGATCCCGAGCAAGGGGACCGTTCGTCGCATCAGCTCGCGCGTGAGGGCGGCGGCGCCCGCCATCCGCTCCGGGTCCCCGGGCCCATTGGAGACGACCACACCGGCCGCGCCGGCGGCGAGTACGGCCTCGACAGTGGCGTCCCATGACAGCGGGTACACCTCTACGCCGCGCGCCGCGAGCGACCGCACGATGTTGTGCTTGACGCCACAGTCCACCACGGCGATTCGGAGCCCGGCCCGATCGGCCGACGCAGCCTCGACGGGCCGATCCGTTCGATCCGCGGCGCCTGCGGGATCGCTTGCTTGCGCCACGAGGTTCTTATCGGAGAGCGGCGTCGCGGAGCGGGCGCGCTCGACCAGATCTGCCGCCTGCGGCTCGATCGGGCGCGCGCGATCGATGGGACCGAGCGCGGCCCGCATGGTCCCGTGGTCTCGCAGGTGCCGCGTGAGCGCACGCGTATCGATTCCCTGAATCCCCGGCACGCCGGCGTCAAGGAGAAACGCGTGGAGGCTTCCCGTCGACTGCCAGTGACTGGGCTCCTCGGCCAGATCGCGGACGATCAGCGCAGCGATCCAGGGCCGGCGCGATTCGCGCGCGATCCGCTGCGCGCCGTAGTTTCCGATCTGGGGATGGGTGAGCACCACCATCTGCCCGTGGTACGAGGGATCGGTGGCGATCTCCTGGTAGCCAGCCATGCTGGTATTGAAGACAACCTCGCCTTCGGCTGGCATGGGGGCGCCGAAGGACCGGCCGAAGAAAACGCGGCCGTCCTCGAGGGCCAGGCAGACGTCGGCGTCGACGAGGAGCGCCTCGCTCACACCGTGCCCCGCTCGTACACGACGTCCCCTCCGACCAACGTCGCGACGACGGCGCCGCGCAGCGTCTCGCCGTCGAGGGGCGTATTCTTTCCTTTTGAGTGGAACCGCGCCGCATCGACCGTCCACTGAGCGCGCGGATCGAATAGCACGATGTCCGCCGGCAGGCCCGGGGTAATCCGCCCGTAGGGAAGATTGAAAATCCGGCACGGTTCCCACGTCAGGCGCCGGATGACGTCGAGCATTGTCAGTTGGCCGTCGTCCACCAGCCGCGTCAGGCAGCCCAGAGCCGTCTCGAAGCCGGAGATGCCGAACGCCGCTTCGTCGTACGTGCAATCCTTGTCGATGGATCGATGGGGCGCGTGGTCGGTCGCGATCACGTCGATGAGCCCCTCCGCCAGGGCGGCAACGAGCGCCTGGCGGTCGGACTCCCCCCGAAGCGGCGGATTCACCTTCGTCGCGGTGTCGTAAGGCCGGCCCGACGCCTTGCCGTTCCGCTGGCCCAAGACCCACGCGTCCGTCATGGTGAGATGGTGGGGCGTGACCTCCGCCGTCACGTCCAGGCCGTCGCGCTTCGCCATCCGGAGCAGCGCGACGGATCCTTCCGTCGAGATGTGGGCGAGATGCAGCCGCCCGCCGGTTTCCCGCGCCAGCTCGATATCGCGCGCGACCATCACGTCCTCGGCGGTGGCGGGCTGCCCCTTGAGCCCGAGGAGATCCGCCACCCTCCCCTGGTTCATCACACCACCGTCGGCGATCTCCGGATCTTCGCAGTGGTTCACGATGGGCTTCTTGTGGCGCAGGCTCTCCATCAAGGCGTAGCGCATCAGGCGGCCGTCCCAGACCGGACGCCCATCGTCGGAGAACCCGACGACGCCCGCTCCCGCCAGCTCGCTCGCGTCCGACAGCTCGCGTCCCTGCTGGCCCCGCGTGATCGTGCCCAGCGGAAGGACCCGCGCCCCATGGGCGGCCTGCGCCCGCGCGTACACGAAGGCGATGTCGTTCGCGGTATCGAGCGTCGGATTCGTATTGGGCATGCAGCAGACGGTGGTGAACCCGCCAGCGGCGGCGGCAAGCGCTCCGGTCGCAATCGTCTCCTTGTCCTCGAAGCCCGGCTCGCGCAGGTGACAGTGCAGATCGACGAAGCCCGGCGCGACAACGAGGCCCGCCGCGTCGATGGTGCGATCGAATTCTCCGCCCGCTTCCTGTCCGATGAAGCCGTCCACCCGCCCGTCGACAATCACCACGTCTGTGACTTCATCCCGCCCCTCGGCCGGATCGACCACGCGTCCGCCGTGGATGCGAATCCGCGTCACGCCCGCACCTCCATTTGAGGCTCCCGACGACCCCCACGATCGTGCTGCGCCGGCGCACGGGCTTTGCTGCCGACCTGGGACGCTGCCATAAGCAGGTAGATCACCGCCATGCGAACCGCGACGCCATTGGTCACCTGGGATTGCACGACCGACTGGGCGCCGTGGGCGACGTCGGCGTCGATCTCGACGCCCTCGTTCATGGGGCCAGGGTGCATCACGATTGCGCCCGGAGCCGCGCGCGCGAGCCGCTGCCGCGAAATGCCGAAGTCGCGGGCGTACGCTCGAAGCGATGCGAGTCGGTTGCCCTCCTGGCGCTCGAGCTGGACGCGCAGCGGCATGACCACGTCGGCGTCGGCGATGGCGTGATCGAGGTCCATGTCGATTTCGACGGGCCATGGGGGCTCTGCGGCAGGTGCGATGGTCGTGGGCGGAAGTAATGTTGGCGGGCCACACAGGCAGACGCTCGCCCCCAGCAGGTGCAGGCCCCACGCGTTGGACCGAGCGACACGGCTGTGGGCGATGTCTCCGACGATGACGACGCGGAGCCCTTCCACGCGGCCGAATCGCTCGCGGATGGTATAGGCGTCGAGGAGCGCCTGCGTCGGGTGCGCGTGGGTGCCGTCGCCCGCGTTGATGACCGGGACGTCGACGTGCGCCGCGACGGTGTACGGAGCGCCCGAATGGCTGTGCCGGATGGTGAGCAAATCCGCGCCGAGGGCGTGCAGAGTGCGAACGGTATCGAGCAGCGTCTCGCCCTTCTCGACGCTACTCCCCGTCGCCGACACGTTGACGACATCCGCCCCGAGCGTTTTCGCGGCCAGCTCGAACGACACGCGCGTCCGGGTGCTCGCCTCATAGAAGAGGTTGACGATGCTGCGCCCGCGCAGCGCCGGTACGCGGCGGATTGGCCGCGCCAGCACTTCTTTCATACGGTCTGCCGTCTCCAGGACCTGGAGGACTTCATCGCGGGAGAAATCGTTCAGGTCGAGCACGTGTCGGCGGCCCGCCCAGGGGATCGGAGCGGCGGCGACTCCATTCGTGGCGCCATTGGTGTGCTCAGCGGATTCGATCACGGCGTTCAACCCTTCCTCGCAATCACGACCTCGTCGCAGCCGTCGATCTCGGCGACGTGCACGTCCACGCTTTCGTCCCACGCCGTCGGCACGTTCTTTCCGACAAAGTTCGCCCGGATCGGCAGCTCGCGATGTCCGCGGTCCACCAGGACCGCGAGACCGATCGACCGCGGGCGCCCGAAGTCCATGACGGCGTCCAGGGCGGCGCGAATCGTTCGGCCGGTGAAGAGGACGTCGTCCACCAGAACAACGTTGGCGCCGGAGATGTCCGTGGGGAGCGCGGTCTCCCCCAGCTCCAGGATCCGCCCATCGAAGAGGTCGTCCCGGTACAGCGTAATGTCAAGCTGGCCGCAAGGGACTTCGACCTTCTCGAAAGTGGCGATGGCCTGCTGCATGCGACGGGCAAGAGGGACGCCCCGCGTGAGCAGTCCGACGAGCACGAGGCCCTCGACGCCGCCATTCTGCTCGACGATCTCGTGGGACATCCGGTGGATCGCGCGGCGAATTCCCTCGGCGTCGAGCAGCACCTTAGCGTCCACGGCGGCCTGCCCCGGGGCCAAGAAAAAACCTCTTGCCCGGCCCGTTGCCGGCAAGAGGCTGATGGATACAGACATTGCGTTGCATGCACGCTCCTTGTCGGTCTCTCGGGGCCGACTTAAAGGATGGCGAGAGCAGCCAGGTCGCTGGCAGAAGTATTCCAGGGATGGAGGGGAATCGTCAATCCCGGCGGTCTAGCCAGCTATGGCCGGATAACCGCACACCGCGTCGCTGATCCAGAGCGGCGCGCCGTCGCTGCCAAATCCGATCACCAGATAGCATCCCCCGGTATCTGTTGCGCTGGTCGCCGTGCCGGGGAGCAGCTGAAGCCGTAGGGCGTTGTTGATGGGATCCAGCAGCATCGCGGTCGCTCCTGGAACGGGCGCCCATTCGAGCACGACGGTTGGATTGCATTCGAAGGTGCACGATGGGGGCGGAGGGCCGAAGTGAACCGACAGGGAGGACCGAAGGCTCGTGGCCTGGACGGACATCGCGCACAGTATTCGTGAGCTCGAAACCTGCTGGCCGTTCACCGCGTACCCGAGGACCGCGTAGCAGGCTGCCTGTCCGTTCGCGAGGTGATCCGTTGCGCTGGAGGCGAAACCGGGGAGAGTCAGCAGGATGGACGGCCCTGTAGCGGAATACCGAAGGATTTTGTAGGTTGACTGCCCGCTTCCCGGCGTCCAGGCGAGCGCGATCGTCCCGTCCCCGGCGGAGGTCAGGGTGAAGCCATCGACCAGGATCGGATTCGCGCGCGTGCTCCTCGGGACACCCAGCACCAAGCCGATAGCCAAGATCGCCGAGAGAGCGCACCGTCTGATGTTCATTGCTCTCGCTGCCTTCCCCTAATGTTGTGGGAGATCTGCTTAGCAGGCCTTTCCCATCCAAAACACGTCGTGCTGCTCCGCCGGAGGCGTATCCAGGTCGACGGCGTAGCATTCGTTGTTCACGTTGAATGCGCACTGTTGCCCCGACCCCGGGTTGTTGCAGTTGGGAGCGGCTGGGCCGACCGCTTGGAGCGATCCCGAGCGGAGCTGCTGGAGACCCGAGATGTACGTGACGAAGGGGGGAAGCGTGCGCGTTCCCTCGATCCCCGGGTCGAGCCCCGCGGATGAGGAGGTGAACGAGTTGAACCACCGTACATCAAGCACCACCCACCCCGAGGTCCCGGGGCATCCAGTAGTGACCGGCTCACACCAGAAGTACGCAGTCCAGGAGTTCTTCCCGTCTATGAGGCCGGTAAACTGGTTGGCGAACGCATAGTTGGTGTTGGTGGTCAACGTGTAGGGAGGCCCGTAGGACTTGAGGACGCCGTTTGGCGGGCTCGAGTCGTCCAGCGAGTCCGTGAAAGGGCATGCGCAGATGTCGGGTCCAAGGCCGCTCGCCCAGTGGTACCAGCCGACCTCGCTGAAGTTGCTCTGGTTGGACATCCAGGCAATCGTGGAGCCAAGGAGCACCCATTCTCCAGATGCCGATGTGCTTGGCATCGCCGTCGCGGAAATCAGGCTTCCGGAATTGTCTCCGCCCGTGCCGGCGATTGCGTAGCTGTACAGATCGGAGACCGCGTACGAGCCTGCAGTCGCAACCGAGGCGCGATCGAAGTGCTCGGGATCAATCCCATGCCTCGGTGTCGCGACGTTCGGGCAATTCGCTTGTGCGCCACCGGTGCACCGGTCATGCGCGCTCGCCACGGGGGCAAGCCAGGCTGCCAGGGGGTTTTCGACGTCGCGCCCCCATTTTGGCGGCAAAAGCCGTCGCGTTCGCGGGTCATAATAGGTCACCTTGCCCGGAGGGCTCTTGCATGCGAGGATCGACGGATACTGGCTCAGGTGGTCGACCGCGCGTCCCGGCACACAGTCCGGCAATGACCTGAGAATATTGCCGAGACCGTCGGTCTTCGTTGGAAGGGGGACTACGCTCGACGTCGATGGGATCTGGATGTTGGACGACGCAACGAGCTGCGACAGGGACTGGGGCTCGGCCCCGGCTACCTCCTCACGCGACCCCCCCCGCGTCTGGAATCCAGCCACGATGGCCAGGACGAACGCCGCAGTCGCTAATCTCCTTACGTGCGCCGTGACCCCCAACCTCCCGGACTGAATCGAGCCAAGTGTAGCCTGCGTGGCGGACACGTGGCGTGCGGCGATTCGTTACAGAATCGTGACAATAAGGTTCTCATTCGTCGACTCGACCAGTGAGCGGTTGTCTAGACGCAACCTGCTCCGCGAGTGCCTCCTGGCCCGCGACCCCCGGGTGCCTCCGATTCGGCGGCGGTTGCGGCATCTGCCGCCGGCCGGTTTTCCGGCCGGACTTTTCCCATTGTCGTTCTGCATGACGAATGATATCGTTTGGTGTGCAGATTGCCCGACCGCCGACGCTGAGCACCGCCGCCGCCGCCACGGTGGCCGACGCGCTGCGGCTCGCCCTTCCCTCCGGCACGCTGGTGGTTCAGGGTCAGCCCCACGTCCACCGTCGCATATCCTGGGTGCGGTCCTTCATCACGCGTCCGTGGGTCATCAGTAACATCGAGCCGGACGCCCTCGTCATTCTCTCGCTGCGCGGCCTGACCAGTCGGTCCGAAATGATGGGGCTGCCCCGCCTCTTTCAGGCGCTATCGACAGCGGGCGTGGCCGGGATCATTCTCAGCGACGAGCTTCCAGAGGGAATTGCGACCAGCGAGGCGGAAGACACGCTCCCGATCCTCATCCTGCCGCCGGATGTCGGACTCCAGGAGGTCGAGCGCTCAGTCATCAGCCTCATCGTCGACCGCGACGGCCAGGTCCAGCGTCGCGCCCTCGAGATCTACCAGCGGTTGATTCAGCTCGCCCTCGACGGAGCGACGACCCAGGGAATGGCAGCCACGCTTGCTCAGGAAGCTGGTCGCGTCGTGTACCTGGAGAACGAGTACGGGATTCGGCAGGCGTTCGCCGCGCCGACCGACCGCGAGGTCCACGGGCTCCCACCGGACGAACAGTCCCACACGTTGTACTCCGCCCGCGACATCCTGGGCGTTTCGGCGGGCGCTCCGGCCTCCGATCAATCCATCGGCCCGATCCGGCGGATCCTGTCCAATCACGAGTACGCGGTCTGCTCTTCGCCCATCTCGCTCGGCGGGACGATCGCCGGCTTTCTGACGCTCCTCGGCCGGACCCAGGACATGCAGGACCTCGATGAGCAGATCGTCGTGCGCGCCGCATCGGCGTTCGCCGTTCCGATCGCCAAGCAGCGGGCTATTATGGAGACCCAGACGCGGTTGCAGGGCGGCTTTCTGGAACATCTCTTCTCGGGAACCTTTTCCGACGAAGACGAGATCGCCGCTCGCGCTCGGTATCTCGGCCACGATCTTCGCGAGCCCTACGATGCGGCGTGCATCGTGCTCGACGAGCCGACTGATGCGCGAGGCGCCGTGGACGAAGCCCAGCGCGCCGGCGTCTGGACGTCATTTCTCGACATCGCCCATCGCGAGATTCTCGAGCAATGGCCGCGCGCGCTCCTCCGCGAGCGCGGCGACGTGCTGGCCGTGCTGATCCCTGCCCGAGAGGCTGCGTCGCCATCCTCTCTCGGAGCGCAGATGGAGGCGACGCGCGCGCGCCTCGCCGCCCTCGTTGGGAGCGCGTCGCCCACCATCGGCCTCGGCCGGCGGGCTTCGGGACCCCGAGCCATCGTGCGCTCGTATGCCGAGGCGGAACGGGCCGCGCGCATCGGGCGTCAGTTTCTCGGCGGCAATCAGACGATCGCATTCGACGACCTTGGCGTATACCGCGTGATCGCCCGCGTTGAGGACCGCGAGACCCTCGAGGCGTTTTGTCGCGAGTACCTCGGCACCCTCGAAGAGTACGACGCCAAGCACGACGCGGAGCTGGTCGAGACCCTGGAGGGGTTCTTTGCCTGCAACGGCAATCACGCCCGCGCAGCAGACACGCTACACCTTCACAGAAACACGCTGCTCTACCGCCTGGACCGGATCCAGGCGCTCACGGGACGCGATCTCGCCGATGCAGAGAATAGACTCTCTCTACAACTGGCGCTGAAGATCCGCCGAGTCGTTCCGACGCTGCGGGCCGGAGGTCCGCGAAGTCCGTCAGGAGAAGAGCCTTGACAGAACCCAGCGCACAGCACGACCAGCGCACCGACGTGTTCGAACGGGCGCGCGCGTCCGACGTCAAATTTGTCAACCTGCAGTTCACCGACATCATGGGCGTGGCGAAAAACGTCACGATCCCGTTCCATCGCTTCGGTGATGCCATCGACCACGGCCTGTGGTTCGACGGCTCGTCCATCGACGGGTTCGCGCGGATCCATGAAAGCGACATGTATCTTGCCCCGGACCTGTCGACGTTTCGCGTGATTCCGTGGGAGTCCGGCGAAAATACCACCGCGTCCGTCATCTGCAACGTCTTCACGCCCGACGGCGACCAGTTCCCCGGCGATCCGCGCTACGTGCTCCAGCGCAACCTGGCGGACGCCGCGGAGATGGGCTTCTCGTTTCTCACCGGACCCGAGCTGGAGTTCTTTCTGCTCAAGAACGGAGGAACCGGACTCGTCGAGTCGCTCCCGCACGACCGAGCGAGCTACTTTGATGTCACCACGGACCAGGCGGCCGACGTGCGAAAAGAGATGGTGACAGCGCTCGAACAGCTCGGCATCGTCGTCGAGGCTACCCATCATGAAGTGGCCACCGGACAGCACGAGATCGACTTTCGGCACGCGGGCGCGCTTCAGACGGCCGACAATACGGCGATCTTCAAGATCGCATTGAAGTCGGTCGCCCGGCGCCACGATTTGCACGCGACGTTCATGCCGAAGCCGTTTTACGGGCTCCCCGGTTCGGGCATGCACACGCACCAGAGCCTGGCCGACGTGCACACCGGAGCCAACGCCTTCCACGACGCCGAGGACGAATACGAGCTGTCTCAGATCGCGCGCTTTTTCATCGCCGGGCAGTTGACTCATGCGCGCGCCATGGCGGCGATCGTGACACCCTTAGTCAATTCCTATAAGCGCCTGGTCCCGGGGTACGAAGCGCCCGCATACATTAGCTGGGCGCGGACAAACCGCTCGGCATTGGTCCGTGTGCCGCGAGTCAGCGCTGGGCGCGGCCAGTCAACGCGGATCGAATTTCGATGCCCAGACCCGAGCTGCAACCCCTACCTGGCCTTCGCGGTTATGCTGGCGGCCGGCCTCGACGGCATTCGACGCCAGCTACCGCTGCCGCTGCCCATCGAGGAGGACCTGTTCCACTTCGACGAGGGGATGATGGCCAAGCACGCCGTCGGCACGCTGCCCGCGTCCCTCGCCGAGGCGCTCTCGGAATTCGAGCGCGACGATGTTATGACGCGCGCCGTGGGGGACCACATCGCAGAGTGGTTCGTCGAAGCGAAGCGCCAGGAGTGGAACGACTATCGCGCCCGCGTCACGCCGTGGGAGATCGATCGGTACCTCGAGACGTATTGATCGCGACCTACGTTCGTCCGAGCCGGTGACGACGGGCTCGCGCGGGCTCGTCAGCCGCATCCAGTTTGTCGAGGCCATCCGCCGACCACCGCGCATCAGGGTTTGGCGTGGTCCTGCCCCGCGACCGTGGGCTTCTTTATCGCGCCCGTCGCCTTGAATTGCGCGCATCCCCGCAGCACGATATATACGTAAGGGAATAACCAGAAAGGAGGAGGAACGTGTCTGAGAGGGACGTCGCGCAAATGAAGGATACAACGGCGAGTGCCAGCGAAAGTGAGAATCCATCGATCCCTGCCCCGACTCCCAAGCGGGTTCGCCCAAGGACCAACAAAGACTGGTGGCCCAATCAGGTGGACCTTTCGATTCTCAACAAGCACGCGCGCCGGTCCAATCCGATGGGCGAGGACTACAACTACGCGCAGGAGTTCAAGACCCTCGATGTCGAAGCGCTCAAGCGGGATCTCATGCAGCTCATGACGACGTCGCAGGAGTGGTGGCCGGCGGACTACGGGCACTACGGCCCGCTTTTCATCCGGATGACGTGGCACGCCGCGGGCACGTACCGGATCGCCGACGGCCGGGGCGGTGGTGGAGAGGGCGCTCAGCGCTTCCCACCCCTCAACAGCTGGCCAGACAATGCGAACCTCGACAAGGCCCGCCGGTTGCTCTGGCCGATCAAGCAAAAATACGGTCGCAAGATCTCCTGGGCGGATTTGATCATTTTTGCCGGCAACGTGGCCTACGAGTCGATGGGGTTCAAGACGTTTGGCTTCGGATTCGGGCGCCCCGACATCTGGGAGCCCGACGAAATCTTCTGGGGACCGGAAGATACCTGGCTCGGGGACGAGCGCCACGTCGCTGAGGGAGAGATTCAGGGACCGTTCGCCGCCGATCACATGGGCCTGATCTATGTGAATCCGGAGGGCCCAGGCGGCAACCCAGACCCGGCCCTCGCCGCGAAGTACATCCGACAAACGTTCGGGCGCATGGCGATGAACGACGAGGAGACCGTGGCGCTCATCGTGGGAGGCCACACGGTTGGCAAGGCCCATGGCGCCGCCCCTGCGCCCCAGTACGTCGGCCCCGAACCTGAGGCGGCCAGCTTGGCCGACCAGGGCCTCGGCTGGAAGAATAGCTATGGCAGCGGCAAGGGCCCCGACACGATCACCAGTGGACTGGAGGGTCCCTGGACCACCGAGCCCACGAAGTGGGACAACGGGTTCCTCGACAATCTGTACAACTACGACTACCAGCTGACGACGAGTCCGGCCGGCGCGAAGCAGTACGCTCCCAAGCCTGACGCATCGGGCGCGGTCCCCACCGCGCCCGATGCCCACGATCCATCTAAGCGGCAGACCACGATGATGCTCACCACCGACCTGGCGCTCAAGACGGACCCGACGTACGCGGCGATCACGAAGCGCTTTCATGAACACCCGGACCAGCTTGCGGACGCCTTCGGCAAGGCGTGGTACAAGCTCTTGCACCGAGACATGGGACCGATCTCCCGCTACCTCGGCCCCTGGGTTGCGGAGCCGCAGCTCTGGCAGGATCCTGTTCCGCCAGTCGATCATGAGCTTATCGGGGAGCAGGACGTCGCTGCCCTCAAGGAAAAGCTCCTCGCATCGGGACTCAGCATCTCCCAGCTCGTCTCCACCGCCTGGGCGTCGGCAGCGACGTTCCGCGGCACCGACAAGCGCGGCGGGGCCAACGGGGCGCGGATTCGCCTCGCGCCGCAAAAGGACTGGGAAGTCAACAACCCGGCCGAGCTGGCCCGGGTGCTGCGGACTCTCGAGCAAATTCAACAAGAGTTCAACCAATCACAATCCGGCGGGAAGAGGGTCTCCCTCGCAGACCTGATCGTCCTGGGCGGATGCGCTGCCGTCGAGCAAGCGGCGAAGAACGCCGGATACGACGTCCGGGTCCCGTTCGCGCCGGGCCGTACGGACGCTTCCCAGGAGCAAACGGACGTCGAGTCGTTCGCCGTGCTCGAACCCAGGTTCGACGGGTTCCGCAACTACCTGCACGCGGGGGAGGAGCTGCCGCCCGAAACGTTGCTCGTGGAGCGGGCATTCATGCTGAACCTGAGCGCTCCTGAGATGACCGTTCTCGTCGGCGGGATGCGAGCCCTGGGCGCCAACTACCGGCAATCCAAGCACGGCATGCTGACGAGCCGCCCTGAGACGCTGACCAACGACTTCTTCGTCAACCTGCTCGACATGGGCACGGAGTGGAGGCCATCCGGCTCGGACGCGAGCGTCTACGAAGGCCGCAACCGCTCGACGGGCGAGCTCAGGTGGACCGCCACCGCCGTCGACCTCGTCTTCGGAGCGCACTCGCAGCTTCGCGCGATCTCAGAGGTCTACGCGTGTGACGACGCGAAGGAGAAGTTCGTGCGCGATTTCGTGGCCGCCTGGGACAAGGTGATGAATCTCGATCGTTTCGACCTCGCGGCACAGGGCGGGAGCGCGCGTCCGTAGGCCGCCGGTGGCGAACGGCTTCCCGTCGTCTCGTCCCGTCGTCCGCTAGGCCTTTTGCCCTCGGTGGATCGCGGTCGTCCCGAAGCCGACGGTCCGATAGGTCACGGCTTGAAAGCCGGCCTCGCGGAACGTGCGGGCCAGCACCTCCGCAGGCGGGAAGACACGGACGGAGGCTGGCAGATAGCGATAGGCCGCGGGATCGCCACTGACGATCCCGCCCACGAGCGGCACGACATAGGTGAAATACGCCCTGAAGGCTGCCGACAACGGCCCGAAGGACAATCGAGTGAGCTCGAGACTGACGACCCGTCCGCCCGGCCGCAAGACGCGGTGCATCTCCCCGAGGGCTCGCGGGACGTCCGATACGTTCCGCAACAGGAAGCCGCTCGCGACGCAGTCGAATGATGCGTCGGCAAAGGGGAGGCGGAGCGCATCGGCAAGAACGAGATCGATCGCGGTCTCGCTCCGGCGTTGGAGCTTCTCGCGCGCCGCTTCCAGCATCGGCGCGCAGAAATCGGCCGCGACGACGTGGCGCGCGCCGTGCGTCCGCAGGGCGAGGGCGAGGTCGCCAGTCCCCGTGGCGAGATCGAGCGCGTCGGCCCCCGCCGGCTCCGCGGCCGCGGCGGCGAGGTCTCGCCAGCGACCGTCCATTCCCAAGGTCATGAGTCGGTTCATCAGGTCGTAGCGCGGCACGATACGACCGAACATGTCGCGAACTCGGCGCCCGCGGTCTGCGCCGCCGAGGGGGATTGACGTCGGTGAGTCGGGCTCCGGCGCCCGCGCGTTGATCACGGCACGGAGGATGCGCTCGGAATCTCGCCGTGCTCCTTCCACAGAAGGGCGACGGCCTCCCGAGCGGGACCGTAGTCGAACCCACGGCGCGCCAAATACGCGATCAGGTCGTGCACGAAGCGCCGCTCGTCTGGCTCGCACAGACGCTCGGCGCGCCGCAGTGCGGCGCGATAGGCCTGCAACGCCTGGGAGGGCTGTATGGGCTCGATTGCCGCTGACGTTCGCGTCGCGTCGACGCCCTTCGCCCGAAGCTCGGCGCGGAGCGCGCGAGGTCCACGGGGGTGAAAGGTCATGCGTTGAGAGACCCAGTACGCGGCAAACGCGTCGTCATCGACCAGGCCCTCGGCCTTGAGACGATTCGCCGTAGCGTCGGCGGCCTGCGGCGAATACCCTGCCCGCGCCAATCGACGCCGAACTTCCGCCTCGCTGCGGGGACGCGTGGCGAGAAAGCGCAGCGCCCGCTCGTGTGCGCGCTCCTGCTCGTCGCGACGCAGGAGCGCGTTGACGGTCGCCTCGTCGACGGGGTCGCCGGCCCGCACGCTAGCCGCGATCGGAACGGCGAGCGAGAAGGCGAAGGCGCCGTCGATGGCGACGTTGACTCGCCCGGATCGGGCCCGCCGCTGATGGGAGATCGCGCTGATGGAGGCGCCCGGGGCGCTCGCGCGCATTCGGGCGCCTCCATCGTTCACGCTATTCGCCGAGAGCGAAAACGCTCTCTTCTTCGACCACACCATCGCCCACCGCCAGCTTCATCGGTAGTAACCCCACCGCCGACTGTCGGATCTGCCGTTCGATCTCGTCCGCGATCTCCGGATTCTGCCGCAGGTACTCCTTGGCATTCTCGCGACCTTGGCCGAGACGGATGTCGCCAAAGGAGAAGAATGCTCCGCTCTTTCGAACGATCTCCAGGTCGGTCCCGACGTCGAGAATGCTTCCGGCGCGAGAAATTCCTTCGTTGTACATGATGTCGAACTCGGCCGTGCGAAACGGCGGCGCGACCTTGTTTTTCACGACGCGGACGCGGGTGCGGTTCCCAATCACGGTCGTGCCCTGTTTGATGGAGTCGATCCGACGGATGTCCAGGCGCACCGATGCGTAAAACTTCAGCGACCGGCCGCCGGGTGTCGTCTCGGGGTTGCCGAACATCACCCCGATCTTCTCGCGAAGCTGGTTCGTGAAGACGACGGACGTGCGCGATCGACTGATCGCGCCGGTCAGCTTGCGGAGCGCCTGGGACATCAAGCGCGCCTGAAGGCCGACGTGTGCATCGCCCATGTCGCCTTCCAGCTCAGCCCTCGGCACCAGCGCCGCCACCGAATCGATGCACACCACGTCGAGGGCGCCGCTCCGGACGAGCGCCTCGGCGATCTCTAACGCCTGCTCGCCCGTGTCCGGCTGGGAGATCAACATCTCGTCGACGCGAACGCCGCAGTTCTGGGCGTAGATGGGGTCGAAGGCGTGCTCGGCGTCGATGAGCGCGGCTATGCCTCCCGACGCCTGCGCGTGAGCGATGACGTGCTGCAGGAGCGTCGTCTTCCCCGAGGATTCTGGGCCGTAGATCTCGGTGATGCGTCCGCGCGGAATCCCCCCGACCCCCAAAGCGAGATCGAGGGCGATTGCCCCGGTCGGAATGACGTCGACAGCCAGGCGATCGCTGGCTTCCCCCAGGCGCATGATCGAGCCTTTTCCAAAATTCTTCTCGATCTGCGCCAGCGCCATCTCCAGTGCCCGTTCTTTCTCGC
>DASRDP010000135.1 GCA_035652535.1 Chloroflexota bacterium | reverse complement strand
GCTCTTCAGGGCGTGCGGGTTCCCCGCCAGGCTGCTGCTCACGCGGCCGTCGGCCGCGATCCCGAGGGCGAGGAGCAGCGCCAGGGCCGTCGTCGTCCCGCCTGGAACGCTTTCCGCCAGCACGAGGTAATCGCTTTGGGCGGCCTGCGCGCGACCCAGCGCTCGGCCGGCGTCGAACAGATCCCGCGCGTGGGGGACGGCGCGTCCGGTGCCAATGTGGGCGCCGGGCTCGCTCCCCAGCGCGACGTAGGGGGCATCGGGGAGCACGTGGCACCCGGCGCTGACCACGAGGCGTGGGATGTCGGCCAGCTCCAGCGCCTCGCGCGCGATGATTGCAGGGCCCGGCGGGCCGGCGGGGTTGCAGGGTACGCCGCGGATGCAGCGGGCGGCGCCATATGCCAGCACCTCGGCGTCCGCCGCCGCGGTGTAGGGGATCAGCTCGGGGGATGCGCCGGCGGCCGAGATCCCGGGGACGAGCGCGGTGTCGGTGGACGCGACGACGCAGATGAAGGTGGGTCGACGGCCGCGGAGGCGAGCCGCGATGCGGCGACCGGCGCCTGCCGCGAAGGGGAAGAGGATCGAGGTGCCATCTACCAACCCGGGACCACCGTCGCGCACGTGATGGTGCAAAGCGTACCACGGCCGCTCGGGAGCCGTTCGCCCGGACCCTCCAGAATGACGGCAACCATCCGGCCCTAGGGCAGCGCATGCCAGAGGGGCGTGAGCACCAGGGCCACCAGCGCCTCCGTGCCCTCGGAGATGGCGCCGTACACGTCGCCGGTGAGGCCGGGGATCTTCGTCATCGTGTACCGGGCCGCGAGCCAGGTCGATAGGACGGCGAGGACGAGGGCGGCGAGGCCCGACGGTCCGCCGAACAGCGCGATGGCCAGCGCCCAGCCGGAGGCCCAGGCTAGCTCTGCGCCGCCGGCCGATTCCTTGAAGTCGTGGCCGAGGCCGTCCGGCCGCGCGGCGGGGAACCGCGTCGTGGCGAAGACCATCGCCCAGCGCGAGATGGCGCCCATGAGCACGAAGGCGACGAGCCGCCGGTCCGCGGGCAGCGACTGGAGCGCAGCGAATTTCAGAAGCAGGATCGTGGCTGCCCCGACGATCCCGAAGCTCCCAACGCGGCTGTCGCGCATGATCTCGAGCCTGCGCTCCGGCGTCGCGAACGCGAAGAGCCCGTCGCACGCGTCCATCAAGCCGTCGAGATGCAGCGCTCCGGTGATGGCCGCGAGCAGGATGACGGCTAAGACGCTCCGCGCTTGCACCGGGACGACCGGCGCAAGGAGGGCGTCGGCGGCTCCGACGAGGAGTCCGATTCCCGCCCCCACGAGCGGGAACCAGCGCATCGAGCGCCCGAAGTCGGCGATGGTGACGTCGCCGCGGTTGGGAACTGGGAGCCGGACGAGGAATTGCAGGGCGACGACGAGCTCGGTCACGGTGCGAGAAGCGCCGGCGCGACGAACAACACCGCGAGCTGCGTGATCTCCGCGATGGCTCCGTGAGTGTCGCCGGTCTGGCCGGGCAGCCGGGTCAGAATCATCCGGCCGATGAGCGCCGCCAGGAGGAGCGCCAGCAGAAGCGTGGCCAGGCCGTGTGCGCCGGCGACCGCAATGGCGAACAATCCGGCGCTGGCGACGCCGCCCATCAGCCGGGGCCTGCACGCGCCATCCTTCAGCGCGCGGCTGATGGTGGGCTCGACGCGGGCGTACGGGTACAGGTGGTAGCTCAAGAGGATGGCGGTTCGAGACGCGAGCGGGGCCAGCATGAGCGCTCGGACGCGCTCGTGCTGGCCGAGCCCGCTGAAGGCCGCGTACAGGGCCAGGACGGCGAGAACTCCAGCCACGGCGCCGGGTCCGCTCGCGGTGGACTGCCGCATCGCCGCCAGCCGCGCGTTGGCGTCGGGTCCCGCGTAGAGTCCGTCGACGGTGTCGATGAGCCCGTCCAGGTGGAGCGCCCCCGTCAGGGCAACGAGAGTCGCTACGAGAAGGGCGCTCCTCGCATCATCGGACACGAGACCCGACAGCGCGAGATCGACGCCCGCGAGTACCGCCCCGATGAGGATGCCCACCGTTGGAAACCAGCCGATGGCGCTCCCGATCTCCGCGGGCTCCGCGGCGGGCGCGATCGGGACCGGCAGACGGGTGAGGAATTGGGCCGCGATCAGGGGTGATCGGGGCGCGATTATGCCCGGGCTGCCGGAACGGCGGGCTCCGGCGCGGCTTCGTCCTGTGGGGCAATGCCTCCAAGCATTCGCTGCGTCGCCATGATGTGGCTGCACACGCCCCACTGGGGGAAGAAGCTGCAGGTGCAGCTCCAGCGGCTTTCTCGGTAGGTCACGACATAGGTGCTGTGGTCGCCACGGAAATTGGCGGCGAAGTCGTGAATCTGAATCCTATCCGGCTCCTCGGCATAGAGATGAGCCTTCTGGATCTTGCCGATCAGGCTGGACTGCATGGTGCCTCCCCTGCGCTGTGTGGCGCGAAGAAAAAAAGCCAGCCCGCTCGTTGCGGACCGGCATCGCAGGTAAGACGTGCGCCTCGCCGCTGGCGAAGGTTCGGACGCTGTGCCCCGTTGCACCGCGTGGACGCGTCGCTCGTGTCAACCCTCCGCGTGTGGGCGTCACTGGCGAATCTGCGACTAACCGGGAGTATAGTCCTGCCCCGGCGACGCGTCAATCTCCGGAACGCAGCGGCCGTCTGCAGCCGATTTTCGACTTTGCTACACTGAATTCCTGACGCGCACCCATCCGGCACGGTAGTATGTGGTTGGGTGCAAGCGCGGCCGCCCGTCCGCACGGGCCGCGGCGATTCCGCCGGCGAGCCACACACCACCTTCTTGCTGGAGCACGGCCCTGTCTCACGAGCGAAGTCGCTACGACGACCTGCAGGCGATGTTCCTGATGCGGCTCGTCCGAATCATGAAGCTGCGTGCGGGCCTCCGGTGGCGGCTGTCGGAGCGAGACGCCCGCAGCAGGCTCATCGACGCGGCGTTCCGCTCGACCCTGCGCGATTGTGAGGCGCTTGGGATCGAGGCCGAGGCGAACGCCTTGCTCGAGGCCGACTGAGCCAGCGCCGGGTATCGACCAAGCCGAACTGGCCGCGTTCGCGGATCGGGGGCTCGGATCCGCCCGTGTTGACCGAACGTCGCGTTCCTCGCAGGCTCCAGTCCGCGGCGGCGACCGTAGCCGAAACGCGCGGGGCGCAGTTCTTGCGCCAGGTGGCGATGGACTTCGCCAAGGACGACATCACCGGCCTCGCCGCGGAGATGGCGTACCGGCTCCTCTTTGCATTCTTCCCCTTCTTGATTTTTCTCGCCGCGCTTGTTGGGTTCATCAGCGCTACGGTCGGATACGCGAACCTCTTCAACGTCGTGATGGCGTCGATTGCGTTGGTCGTCCCGCCGGAGATCGAGCGGGTCATCAGCGATTGGGTCGCCGGCGTGCTCTCCACGCGGTCGCCGGGCCTGATGACCTTTGGCGCGGCTGGGGCGCTCTGGGGCGGGTCTGGCGGCGTCGGAACGCTCATCAAGGGCTTGAACCGCGCCTACGGCGTCAGCGAGACGCGGCCTTTCTGGGTCGTTCAGACCCGGGCCCTGATCGCCACAGTTGCCCTCACGGTCGTCATGATCGGCGGCGTGAGCCTCTACTCGCTCGGCAGACGCGCGGGGGAATGGCTGGCGGAGCTGTTCGATCTCGGGCAGGGATTCATCGGCGCGTGGAATGCCAGCCAGCGGCCATTCGTCGCGATCGGACTCGGCTTGGCGCTCTTGCTGTGCTACCGCGCCCTCCCGAACGCTTCCGTCACCGTGCGCCAGGCGCTACCGGGCACGGTGACGGCGACCGTCGGCTGGGTCATTCTGACGGTGGGCTTCAGCAGCTACGTCGATCACTTCGGGTCCTACGACAAGACGTTCGGGAGCCTCGGCGCGGCCGTGGTCCTCATGCTCTGGATGTACGCGGTCGGGATCATCTTGCTGGCGGGTGGGGAGGTCAACGCGGTCGCGGCGCGCCTTCGCGGGGCTACCGCGGCGACCGGCAAGTGACCGCGAGGGGCACTAGCGGACGACGCGCCGCTTGTTGTTGACGTAGTCGAGCAGGATGTACTCGCCGAGCCGGCTGGGGGCGGCGTAGAATGCGCGGCCGCGATTGATCTTCGCCATCATGGCGACGAAGTCGGAGAGGTGACGGTCGCGCTCCATCATGAACAGGTTGATGGTGATGCCGTCCTTCGTGCAGCGCACGACCTCGCGCAGCGTCTCTTCGAGCGCACGAGGCGAGTGCCGGTAACCGAATCCTCCCCATCCGTCGTCGCCTGACCAACTGCTGAAGGTCGTCGGCTGCCCGTCGGTGATCATGATGATCTGCTTCGTGCCCGTCTTGTGCTTGCTGAGGATCATCCGCGACTGCCGAAGCGCCTCTTGGAAGTTCGTGCCGCCTCCGTACTCGACCCAGTAGCTGTCGAGGAGCATCTCCGGGCGTAGCGTGAGCACGAAGTACGAAAAGGCGACGACGTAGAGGTTGTCCTTGGGGAACTGCGACCGAATTAGGCTGTCGAGCGCAAGGGCGACCTTGCGGCCCGCCTGGAATCGGCCGGCCATCATCATCGAGTAGCTCATGTCGAGCATGATGACCGTGCTGCACTGGGTCAGCGTTTCGGTTCGATAGACCTCAAAGTCGTCCATCTTCATGCGAAGCGGCGTTCCCGGGCCCTCGCGCACGATGGTGTTCATCACGCTGCGCTGGGTGTCGATGAGGAACTGGTCGCCGAACACGTAGGGCTTGGTCTCGTCCAGCCGTTCCACGCCCACGCCGCCCTTTTCGAGGGTGTGGTCACCGAAGGTGCTCGTCTTGAGCTTTCCGAAGATGTCCTGGAGCGCGCGCTCGCCGATCTTGCGCATCGCCCGCGGTGTCAGCTCCCATTCGTTCCCCTTGCGCTTGATGAGGCCGGCCTCTTCGAGCATGCGAGTAAGCTGCTGCATTTGTTCGGCCATTCGTCGCGCTTCCTCGCCCAGCAGGCGGCCGATCTCGTCGGTATCGACGTTGGACACGTCGTTCGACTTGAGCGCCTGCATCAGCTCGCGCTCGAGCTGGTCGAGGCTGTTCATATCGCCCATGAGCTTCATCGCTTCCTGGAGCGAAACGGGCTCGTCGCCGCTGAAGGGGTAGTCATTGGCGGCGCCCCGCATCGGATACATCCGCTCCAGATTGGCGGCGAGCTGAGCCATCTCCCACTGGAACTGGCTGTCTCCGAAAATCGAGTCGACCATGTCCTCCAGCTCGCGACGCATCTCGGGCGTCATGGAGTTGAGGAGCGACTCCATCTGGGCAATCTGCTGCTGGAGGTGCTGGGCGAGCTGATCGAGGTTCTCGATTCCCTCGGGAAAGAATTGGCCCCATTTCTTCATGAAGTCTTCGAAGTCGTCGTCGGTTGCCTCGCCACGACGGTGCTTGTCCAAAAGTTGGTTCAGGTCGTGCACCATCTGGTGGATCTGCTTCATCGCCTCGGGGGTCATGGCCTGCAGGCTCTGCTGGAGCCCTTTGAAGTAGCTCTGCATAACCTGTTGCTGCAGCATCTGCATCAGCTCGTCGAACTGCTTCCGCGCCTCGGCGTCCATGAAGTCGTAGTCGCGCAGCTCTTTGATCCTCCCGCCAACGTCGGGCGGCAGATGGTCGAGCTGCTCGAGGTGCTTTCGGGCCATGCTCTCCAGGATCTCGCGGAACATCGGGTCGGTCGAGCCGGGGGCTTGGCCGCGCCCGCCCGAGGGCGCTTCGCCAGGAGCGCCGGTGGAAGATGGCGCTGGACTCGACGCCGGCGCTGCGCTCGCCGGATCGACGGACGGGTCGGCGGCGCCGGCCCGGTCATCGGCCCCGGCCGACGGGCCTGCCTCACCCGTCGGCGGGTCGTCCTCCCCGATCCGGGAGCGGATTCCGTGTCGCTCTGTCTCGATGATGTTTTCGAGCTTCTCGGCGATGTCGTCGAAGATCGAGCCGAGGTTGAAGCGGTCGAGGTTGCGGGTTCGCGCCTCCCGCAGGCGTTCGAGCAGCTCCTGGAGCCCCATCATGCGGCGTCCGCTGGAAAACTCGGCGCCCCGCTGCATCATGCGCCGCAGCGCGCTGCGGAGGCTGCCGTCCTCCAACATCTCGTCCGCGATCTGCTCCATCACATCTTCGGGTGTGAAGAGCTCGATCTCCTGGGTCCCGTCCCAGCGAGAATAGCGATAGCCCCGCATTCGATCCCCTTGTCTGTGCGGGTCTTGTGCCCGCCATCCCCACGAGAGCTAAACCTACGATACCGGACCGGCTATGGGCTGTAAAGTTTGACCGCTATACTGGAGGCGCTGCGTGACAGGCATGCCGAATCATGACTGAACGAGAGAACGCGTTTCGCGTCCCCGCGTCGTCTCCCGACTTCGCGCGAACGGACCCCGCCTGGGCGGCTGAGGCGCTTCGCCAGCTCGGCATATCATGGCGCGATGAAGCCGACCTGGACGCGATCTGCGACGTCTTCGACGAGTACCGCCGCCTGGCGGACGTGATCGACTCCGCCCAGATTTCACCCGAACAACCACCGATGGTCGACCTCGAGCGCCCCACGCGATGACTCGGGCCGCTCACGGCGCGACGCCGCTCCCGATGCCATGAGGGAACCCGAATCGCCGACGGTGGGAAGCGGCTCGGAGCGCGGCGAGCATCGGCGCGTGTCGCGACGGGATTTTCTTGGCGGCGCCGGAATCCGGGCCGGGCTCGGTCGCGAGGAGCCGGTCAATGAGGCGTTGTCCGGGCTCTCGATCGCAGAAGCGGGGCGCAAGCTCGCGGCGCGCGAGGTGTCGTCCGTCGAGCTCATGCGGGCGGTGCTGGCGCGCATCGAGCGGCTGGAGCCGCGCATCGGCGCGTTCGTGGCGCGGGCCGACCCCGCGCGCTGTCTTGCCGCCGCCCGCGAAGCGGACGACGAGATCGCGCATCGGCGGTATCGGGGAAAGCTCCACGGCATCCCGATCGCCGTCAAGGACACGCACTACACCGTCGATCTCCCGACGACCGCCCGCTCTCCGATTCTCGCCGGCTTCACGCCGCCCTTCGACGCGACGGTCGTCGCGCGGCTCAAGGCGGCCGGGGCGATCATCGTGGGGAAGACCAACCTGCCGGAGTGGTCCTTTGGCGGGTCTACGCCGGGGACCAAGAACCCCTGGGACCTCTCCCAAGACCCTGGGGGATCGAGCGGCGGCTCTGCCGCCGCGGTGGCGGCCCAGATGGTGCTGGGCGCAACGGGCGGCGACACGTCCGGCTCGATCCGATCGCCCGCGATGCGCTGCGGTGTGGTCGGGCTAAAACCGACCCGTGGTCGTGTGAGCACATACGGGATCGTCCCCATCTCCTGGACGCTCGACCACGTGGGGCCGATTGCGCGGACCGTGGAGGACGCGGCGCTGCTCCTGAACGGACTGGCCGGCCACGACCCGAACGACCCGTCCTCCGCGCTGACGGCGGCCCCCATCTACAATGCGCGGCTCCGACGTGGTGTGCGCGGCTGGCGAATCGGGGTGTACAACGCCGAGACGCTGGCGGGCTGTGGTGCCGAATCCCTTCGGGCCTTCGACGAGGCGATCGCCGTGTATCGGCGCCTGGGCGCGGACCTGCGGGATGTGGACCTACCCGTTGACGGGTCGGTCGCTCACGCGTGCCAGCGCGTTATCCGAATCGGAGAGGCGGCCGCTTATCATCGGGCGTATCTTCGCGCAGGGATGGACTACGGGAAGGAAAGCGCGGTCCGCCGTCAGCTCGCGGCGGGCTCCCTGATCTCCGCCGCCATCTACCAGCGCGCCCTCCAGCTTCGAGCGAGCCTCATCGACCGAATGCAGGCGACCTTCACGGAATTCGACGTGCTCGTCACCCCGGGCTGGGACGCGATTCCCGACGAGCGCGGCTTTCCATCCGCGCCAATCCTCAGTGGGATCTGGAACCTCTGCGGCTTTCCGTGCATCGTGGTGCCGGCTGGCATGCGGAGCGCGCCGCCTGTCCTGCCTCTGGGAATTCAAATCGTCGGCAGCCCCTTCGAGGAGGAGAAGGTCCTCGTGGCCGCGAACGCGTTCGAGCAGGCGGCGGATTGGCACCGCATGCGCCCGCCGGATCCTTCGCGGTAGATACCGTTTCCCAAGCATCACGCTGAGTGCAGCCGCTCTCAGGTCCTTCTGGCTCGGCCGTCCCGGCGGCAACGTCTGAGCTTCGCCACGCGTCAAATCCCCCAGCCGCCGCTGACGGGAATGTTCGCCCCGGTTACGTAGCTGGCCTCGGCGGAGAGCAGGAATCGCACGACGTGGGCAGCGTCGGCGCCGGTTCCCAGGTGCCCGGCCGGGATTCGACGCATCGCGTCCTGGCGCTCGGCTTCGGCGAGGTCGGGCGCATCAATGTACCCGGGAGAAATCGCGTTCACCGTGATGCCGTGCGGGGCGAGGGTGCGCGCCAGGGTGCGAGTCAGCATCAGGACGCCCATCTTGGCGATGGCGTAGGCGGTCATGGTCGGCTGCGCGACGAGGCGGTCCACGTTGGCGATGGCGAAATTCACGATGCGTCCGCTCCGCTGCTCCATCAGCGTGGGAATGGCTGCGCGGCATACGTAGTAGGTCGCGTCGAGATTATTCGCGAGCATTGAGCGCCAGCCCTCCGGCGTCTCCTCGAGGATGGGAACTCGGCGGTAGGGACCGGCGCAGTTGACCAGGGCGTCCAGGCGTCCCCACGCGTGGAGCACCCGTTCCACGAGGCGCGTCGCCTCGTCGGGTACGGCCACGTCCGCGGCCAGGGAGAGCGCCCGGCGTCCCCGGTCCTGGATCTCCGCCTCAACCTGGAGCGCCGCGGCCCGGCTGGTTCGATAGCAGAAGGCGACGTCCCAGCCGTCGCTCGCGAGGTCGAGGGCGGTCGCTCGACCGATCCCGCGCGCGCCGCCAGTGACGAGAACGACCCGGCCTGATCCGGGCGCCCCGCTGCTCTGTGGCCCTCTCGTCTCGTCCACGTTGCGCCAAACCCCGCTCGCGGATCGATGCTCCGCTCTCGTGCGTGCCCGAGTCTCATCCGGCTCACAAAGAAATGCGGATCGGTCGATGAGCCGTAACGAGATCCCCGATCGCAGCGTTACACCATCTGAGTCTGGGTTATTGTGCCCGCTCGATTCTCCAGCGTGGGCTGGGAGTCATCATGACCGCTACAGGCAATTGGGTCGCGGGGCCGATGGCGGATCGAGCGCGCCCGCGATCGATCCATCACGGCCTTGCGGCGACGAACGGCCAGGTCGTCTGTCCCGTGCGGGAGGCGAGCTGGCTCGATCTCTTTTTCAACGTGCCGCCCGAGATCGAAGCGAAGCTGGAATCGGCGGCTCGGCGCCGCGCATATAAGCGCGGAGAGACCGTGCTGCGAAAGGGTGATCCCGCGGACAGCCTCTGCCTCATCGTCCGCGGCCAGGTGAAGCTGCTCTTGAGCGCCGAAGGGCGCGACGAGCTGCTGATCTCGGTTCTCGGTGAGGGTGAGTATTTCGGCGAAGTCTCGCTCCTGGATGGCGGGGCGTGGCCCGTGTCGGCCATCGCAATGGAGCCGACGGAGGTCTACGTCTTAGATCGCAAGACGGTGCTTCAGGCGGTGGCGGCATGCCCGGAGCTCGCCGAGGAGCTGCTCGGTACGTTGACGGATCGCCTTCGGAACACCTACGAATTCATCCAGGACGCCATCTTTCTAGACGTCGCCGGTCGGCTCGCGAAAAAGATCCTCGATCTGGCTCGCGACTACGGTCGGGACACGCCGGAGGGGTGCATCATCGATATGGACCTGACGCAGCAGGATCTGGCCCGCATGGTGGGCGTGACCCGCGAGTCAGTCAATAAGCATCTTGGCTCGTTTCGGGCGCGTGGCATGATAGAGACCCAAGATCGCCGCATCGTCGTGCTGCGGCCGGAGGACTTGCAGCGCCGGGTTTACTGAGCTTTTCTGTCAGATCGTCCAGGCGACCTCGCCGATGCCACGCTGGACCGACAGATCGTATACCCACTTGGCGACCACCACATCGCAGAAGCCGATGCCCGGGCTGAGGAACGTAATGATCTCGTCCGGAGACTGCCGGGCCGGGCGTTCCCCCGCCAAGATCTCACCCAGCTCTGTGACGTCGCGGTCGAGGTCGCGCTCTCCACGCAAAACGATCCGCGCCATCGGCTCCCACAACGTGTAGTCTTGCGTGATCCGCACGCGTGACGTGGTCACGACCCGCCCCCGGAGGCACGTGGCCTCGTCCAGCTCGCCCGGCGTCACCGAGCAGAGGAGCGTCCCCGGCGCGAGGAGATTGCCGTCGAGGACGGGCGCGTTGTGCGAGTCGGTGGCCACGAGGACGATGTCGACGTCGCGGATCGCCTCCTTCATGGAGTCCACCGGGTGGATGTCCAGGTCGAGCTTGCGACGATAGGTTCGCGCGAACTCTTCTCGGTTCTCTTTGCGCCGGCTGAACGCTTTCACGCTTTCGATGGGTCGCGCGCCGGCCGCGACGGTGAGCTGGACCCGCGAGATCCGCCCCGTGCCAATCATGCCGATGCGCCGCGCGTCGGGCCTCGCGAGGTGCTTGACCGCGATCCCGGACGGGCCTCCCGAGCGAACGCCGTGGAGAAGGTGGTCCTCGATGAAGGCGAGGAGGCCGAGCCGCTCGAAGTCCATCAGGATCGTCATACTCACGCCGCCGCCGCGCTGTTCAGAGACGCAGCCCAGGCGTATTCCCGCGGCGCCAACAGACGGGACCATCGCCGGTAGGATGCGCATGTCCTTGGGGTACGGGCGCAGCTTGTGGCCGGGTGGGTACACGACGCGGACGCGCTCGTCGCGCTCCGGGAGCCCGAGGGCGCCCGCGTGGTAGTCGCGAAAGCCGCGCTCGAGGGCCTCTACCGCGCCGCGGAGCCCCGGATCCGCATCGAGCAGCGCTGCCACGTCGGCCTCGCGAAGGAGGCGGATCTCTCGTGAAGCCTCGGCCATCGACATCTCCAGCCGTCGGTGTCGCGCGACGCGAGGAGGATTCTGAGACACGGCCCGGCGGCCCGTCAAGAATGTCCGCCTCAGCTCGGAGCTAGAATTTGAATGCGAGGAGGTGCGCAGGGTGCTTGTTTCCAACGGTGCGCAGTCGGCGATTCACCCAGGCGAACTGTTTCCGTCCATCGTCGCGGACGGTTTCGAGCAGGTCGTCTTCTGTCACGATCGAGCGTCCGGGCTCAAGGCGATCATCGCCGTTCACGACACGACGCTCGGGCCGGCCCTCGGCGGGATCCGTATGCGGCCATATCCGACGGAGATGGATGCGCTCAACGACGTGCTGCGGCTCGCTCGGGCGATGACCTACAAGGGCGCGCTGGCCGGTCTAGACCTGGGTGGCGGGAAGTCGGTCATCATCGGCGACCCGCGAACGGATAAGTCAGAGTCGCTGTTTCGCGCCATGGGCCGCTTCATTCACTCGCTGGGCGGCCGTTACATCTGCGCGACGGACGTCGGAACCAGCGCGGCCGATCTCCAGCACGTCCGAGCGGAGACGCCGTGGGTGACCGGCCTGCCCGAGGCATGGGGCGGACTCGGCGACACGTCCATCCTGACCGGGCGCACCGTGTACCTCGGGATGAAGGCAGGCGCAGAGGAGGTTTGGGGCTCCGATTCTTTGGCTGGCAAGCGGGTGGCCGTCCAGGGCGCGGGAAAGGTCGGCCAGCACCTCATGGAATATTTGAAAGAGGAAGGGGCGCGGCTGTGGGTCTCGGACGTGGCGAGTGACGCCGCGGAAGCCGCCGCCCAGCGGTTCGGTGCCGTCGTCGTTCGGCCTGACGAGATCTACGACGTGGAGTGCGACGTCTTCTCGCCGAACGCGCTCGGCGCCGTGCTGAACGGCGACACGATCCCGCGGCTGCGATGTCGACTCGTGTGCGGCGGCGCGAACAACCAGCTGGCCGAGGACCGCCACGGTGAGGTGCTGCACGAGCGCGGCATCGTCTACGCGCCCGATTACGTCGTGAACGCTGGCGGAATCATCAGCGCTGAGTGCGAGATCCTGAAGGCGCCGCGCGCGCGGGCGGAGGCCGTGGCGGAGCGCGTTCGCGAGACGATGCGTCGCGTGTTCGATCGGGCGCGCGACGACGCCGTCCCGACGAGCGTCGCCGCGGATCAGCTTGCCCAGGAGCGAATCCGCCGCATTGGAGAGGTGCATCGCCCCTTCGTCGCCCACGACCTGAGACGGGGCTGAGGCACGCCGCAGCGCGTCAGCGAATCAGCAGGAGGCGACTGGGCCCGAGCCAGTAGTGGACGACGAAGATGCCGGCGCCGAGCAGCATCGCCGCGGCGAGCCGGTGGACGTGCGGTGCGGCCAGGCGGAGGCTGCGCGCGACAAGGCCCTGAAAAAGGGCCGCGCCGAGGATGACCGCTGTGAGGGCGGTCCCCATACCCGTCGCGTAGCTGACGAACTGGGCGGCGGCCTGCGCGAGTCCGGCGGAGGTGAGGGCGCTCCCAACCACGACGAGGAACACGGGCAGCGTACACGCGAGGGACGCCACGCCGTATGCCACGCCGAACACGAACAGCGAGCGTGGCTGCGCGTCGAGGCGGACGCGCTCCATGACTCGCGTCGCCCCAACGATTCCCAATGGCCGGTCCGACACCAGCAGCCACGCGCCGAGCGCCCCGAGCGCGAAGCCAACCAGCAGGCCCCCGATCGGAAAGAGCCTGCCGATGGCGCTACCCGTGATCGCGAACAGCAAACCGACGGCGGCGAAGACGACAGCGAAGCCGAGGCTGGCCATCACACCGAAGACGAGCGCGCCGCCGGCTCGGGCTTCCCATCGCTTTTCGTGCCCGTCGCCGCTTCCCACCACGTACGCGACCAGGGAAGGGACGAGGAGGATGCCGCAAGGATTGAACGCGGCCACGACACCCGCCGCGTACGCATAGCCGAACGGGAGCGCGGTGGCGAGGAGCGAGGCGCTGCCCTGGACCTGATACAGGCGATCGCGCACGGCCACCAGCCCCAGGCCCAGGAGTATGCCGAGGAGACCGAACGCCACGGACGCCCGAGTGCGCGAATGCGTGAGGAGCTGTGCGTCGGCCGTCATCGGGCGCTGGCTCTGATTGCGTTCGTCACGAGGCTTATGATACGGCCCCCCACGCTCGCGCCGTCTGGACCCAGTGGCGCAGCGCAACGACGAGGGCGGAGCGGAGTGTGACGACGAGGAGGCCCTCGTTTGGCTCGCGGAGCGCATCGGAGGTGTCGACGGCCACGCCAATTACGACCGCGGTCGCGCTGTCGTCCGCATCCGGCCGTGCGAGGTCGGGGCGGGGTCCCCAGCAGCCAAGTCGGGGATTCGGCCCGCCGTCGTCCCGTGGGCGCAAGCCGTAGACGAGCGTGGCGGCTGCCGAGAGCTGCTCGCAGAGAAAGCTCCAGCAATGGAAGGCGGCCTCGCCCGGAGCCCCGGGCCAGATGTCCCGCAGGACGATCGGCTGCCCATCCGCGCGTAGCGCCCAGAGGTGGATCACGTCGACGTGGGGCCCGTAGTCCTCGAACTGTCGGATGTTCGAGATCTGGATGGTGATCGACTGCCCATCGGCGTCGAGCCGCTCGGTAAGGGCAGGGTGGGACATATCCGGAAGCGAAGAGTGAAAGACGTCGTCCATCCACTTATTGTAGCGATCGACCCGTCACGTCCTTCGCCGGCCTCGTGCGCGCTAGATGGGGAGGGCGAGCTGACCGCGTCGCTGGCGCGAGGACTCGCCATGCGTGGGAGTCGTGCCCAGGCCCGCCGCCCTGCGCTGCGCGCCAACAAGCCCTTCGACCCGAAGCTGGTAGGCGGTTGGAGCATACGTCGCGCCGGAGTAGAACCGCTGGTATCCCTGACGAAGCTGGGGGAAGTGCCGAGCGACGATCTGGAAGAAATGCTCTCTCACGTCGGGCGCGAGCCGAAGTGTTCCGGCCCAGACGTCCCGGGCGCCGTGCTCGGCGGCGGCCCGTACGACCGCTTCGATCTGCTCGGGAGCGTCGGTGATCCCGGGTAGCACGGGAGCGAGGAAGAGGGAGACCGGGATCCCCGCGGCGCCCAAGCGCTCAATGGCGCGGAGGCGGCTCATGGGCGCCGGAGCTCCGGGCTCGATCGTTCGCGCGATCTCGCGATCAAGGGTGATGAGGCTGACGTTTACCGCGAATTCGGTGCGCGAGGCGAGATCGGCCAGCACGTCGACGTCCCGGGTCACGAGGGTCCCTTTGGTGGTGACGGAGCCGGGGTTGTCGACGCGCGCCAGCGTCTCCAGGCAGGCGCGCGTCAATCGGTACTGGCCCTCGAACCGCTGGTACGGATCCGTGGCGGTCCCGATGGCGATGGGCTCAAAGGCCCAGGATGGTTTGTGGAGCTCGACCTCCAGCACGGCCGCGATGTTGGTCTTCGCAAAGATCTGCGAGTCGAAGGTGGAGACGGGCAAGCCGAGGAAACCATGATAGGCCCGCGCATAGCAGTACCCGCAACCATGGACGCATCCTTTGTAGGGATTGAGCGACCACTTGAACGGCATGCCCCGGACTGCGTTGATGGCTGACCGAGCCTCGATCTCGTGGATGATGGGTGGAACCATGGCGCCCCCGACTGCGATCAGAACGAGTGTTCTGCACCATTATAGAACGCACGTTCGATTTGTCAAGAGCGATCCGTATCCTATTGGGACCCCGGCCCGGAGGCGACTAAGAGGCCGGGGGCTCGTGTGCCGAGACGACGCGGGCCATCGGCATCGAGGGCAACCGTGTCGGTCCAGCTTGCCGAGTGCTCCCGGCCGCGCACGTCGACGGTCAGCGACGCGGTGAGGGCGAAGACCGACCCCGCGCGAATCGGCCCTGATGGCGGCTCGCCAGCAGGGGATGCGGGGTGCCGCGGCGCGTCGAGACCGAGGCCGCAGCCCTCGACGGTGAGCGAACCCCGCAGCTTAGCCGGTAGGCCGGCATCGCTCGCGATCCGCTCGAGGATGGTGGCCTGCTCGGCGTCCAGCCTTGCCCATGTGCCGGCCTTGGCGAGACCGGAAACGCACGCCGACCAGTAGATCCCAACCATCTGATACAGGTCCCGATACAGCGCATCACACCCTTCAAGGGCGATGGCTCCGCCTGCCCGGGTGCGGTAGCCGCTGACGCTTGCCTCGAGATCTATCAAAATCAATGATCCGCGTTGCAGCTCGCCATGGGTCGGCCGATCGAGAATCCGCGGGCGAAGACCGCTTCCCCACCGGCACGTGACGGATGGATCGCTGCCCGTCGCGACAAGCTCGCCCATCATCGCTGACCAGACGGCCAGCTCAGACGAGCCGGGCGTAGCGACGTTCGCGGCACGGTAGATCGCACAGTCCAGGTTCGCTACCGCCTTGGCCACCAATGCCCGCTCGTCGTCGCTCTTGATCTCGCGGATGGCGCGGAGCTCTTCGGAAACGTCGACCCATTCCACGCCCGGGAGCGCCGTCGCGAGGGTGCGGACGAAGCCGTACGGAGCCGATCCGTCGGGCGCGCCCGCCGTGCCGCCAATCCCCGTGATCCCGCAGCGGCCGCGTGTTGGGATCGCCGCGCGAACACGCGCGGCGATTTCGCGCATGAGGCGATCGATGGTCTCGTGTTGCGGCGCCGACGGGTCTGGCCACCCATCAGCGCATACCCTCTGAACGTCGAGCGCGACGCCCGGACCGTCGGCCGGGACAATGCAGGCCGTCGGAACGGCCCCGCACGCGGCGAGGTACTGGGAGTCGGGCTGCAGCCGCCCGTCGCCGTCGGCGTTCGGCGCCGTCACGATACATGCGAGCCCCAGGCGACGCATGAGATCAGAGACCATGTCCAAGCGTCGCTTCCGCTCCGCTTCACGTAGGGGACGGCCCTGAGGCTCCTCAAGATAGGACATTGCGCACAATTATACTGGCACCATTTCGGGCAACTTGACTCTATTCTCCGAGGGGCCGGGCCCGTAGTATCTCGACTCAGATCGGGACCGGTTGCGAAATCTTCACGCAGGGAGAGGGAGTTGAGCAAGATCTGGCGCATCATCCTCGTTGGCATGGGTATGGCGGGTATCTTCTTTGCCTTCGCGGCCGGCGCCGCTGGGCAGGCGGTCGCGCCGGCTGCCGCGCCTGCCGCGGCGCCGGCTTCCAAGATTGACACGGGCGACACGGCGTGGTTGCTGACCTCGGCCGCGCTCGTGCTCCTCATGACACCGGGCCTTGCCTTCTTCTACGGCGGCCTTGTCCGTCGCAAGAACGCGCTCGCGACGATCATGCAGAGCTTCATTATCATCGGCCTCATCACCGTGCAGTGGGTGCTATGGGGTTACAGTCTCGCTTTCGGCCCGGACCTCGGCCGCGGGCTGCTGGGCGGACTCGGCTGGATCGGGTTGAACGGTGTAGGCCTCACGCCGAACGCCGACTATGCGCCAACCGTTCCCCATCAGGCCTTTATGGTCTTCCAGATGATGTTCGCGGTGATCACCCCGGCGCTCATCACCGGCGCGTTCGCCGAACGGATGCGATTCAAAGCGTTCGTGTTCTTCACGCTAATCTGGGCCACCGTCGTCTATGACCCCATCGCCCACTGGGTCTGGAGCTGCACCGGCATCGCCGGCGCGCCAAGCATCAACGGCTGCGCGGGCCAGCCCGGCATGCTCCGCGCAATCGGCGCCCTGGACTTCGCCGGGGGCACCGTCGTGCACATTAGCTCGGGAATCTCTGCCCTCGTCGCCGCGATTGTGCTCGGCAAGCGACTCGGGTTCGGGGAAGAGCCGCTGGAGCCGCACGACGGAACCATGGTCGTGCTGGGCGCATCGCTCCTCTGGTTCGGCTGGTTTGGGTTCAATGCGGGAAGCGCGCTCGCCTCGGGTGCCCTGGCCACCAGCGCGTTTGTCGTGACGCACGTGGCGACGGCGATGGCCGCCATCACGTGGATGACCGTGAGTTGGGCGCACAAGGGCAGCCCGAGCGTGCTCGGCGCCGCCGCGGGCGCGGTCGCGGGACTCGTCGCGATTACGCCGGCCAGCGGCTTCGTCAATCCAATGGGCGCGATCTTTATCGGGCTTGGCGCCGGCGTCATCTGCTACTGGGCCGTGATCGCCACCAAGCACTGGCTGGGGGTCGACGACGCGCTCGACGTGTTCGGCGTGCACGGCATCGGCGGTACCTGGGGAGCCCTGGCGACCGGCTTGTTCGCCACGATAGCAGTCAACGACGCCGGCGCGAACGGCCTGTTCTACGGCAACCCAGGTCAGTTCGTCTCGCAAGCCGTCGCGGTTCTCGTCTCCTGGGTTTGGGCCGGCTCGGTGACGTTCATCATCCTCAAGGTGCTCGACGCTCTGGTCGGACTGCGCGTGCACCCGCATGAAGAGTTGGCTGGGCTCGACGCGTCGGTCCATGGCGAGGCAGCCTACGCCGTCGAGATATGAAGGTAGGCTTATGCAGAAAGCCCAAATTCGGACCAGCGAATTTCAGATGGTTTCACCCATGAATCGAGGAGTCGGGAGCAGTACGATTGCTCCATCCGCAAACCGAAGGCAGTGGAGGCGTGGGGATGCATCCGGAGATTCTTGTGGCGCTCGTCGCCTTCGCGACCCTCGGACTGTTCTGGGCGGTGCTGCCGGACGGCGGGCTGCGTGTGAAAGCGTAGGAACGATAGAGAAAGGGCAAGAATCATGATCGAAATCGCGGTTGCCTTTGTTGCTTTTGCGGCACTCATGATCGTCTGGGCGTTCGCGCCGTCGCAGTCGACTGTTGAGCAGGCCGACGCCGTAGCTCGTACCGCTCGGAGCGAAGCGCTCGCGTAATTCCCGCGCGCGGAAACCGAAGGATAGCTGGCCGGTTATCGGCCAGCTATCTCTTTATGGGGTCCGACGGATTGAATCGCTGCGGTGACAGGGGCGCTAGGAGGGGGTCCTCTACCCCGTGCAGCAGATGGCGCGCTACGAGGCGCGCCGTGATGGGCGTCAGCATGATGCCGTTGCGGAAGTGACCGGTAGCGATCGTCACGTTGTCCCACCCGGGCGCCATGCCCACGATGGGGAGCTCGTCGGGGGAGCCTGGTCGAAGCCCGGCCCACGCGCGATCGAACGGAGCGGCCGACAACGCGGGACAGAGCTTGTCCAGGACGCCGAACAGCCAGCCGAGCCCTCCCGCGGTGAGGGATTTATCGAACCCGGCCCGTTCGACCGTTGCCCCGACGACGACGGTCCCATCGACGCGCGGCAGAAGGTATGCATCTGCCCCGAACACGACACAGCGAATCGGAGGCGGCACAGCACAGACGGTGAGGATTTGGCCGCGCGCCGGATACACCGGGACGTGGACATCGATCCAGTCGCCGCAGGCGGCCATCCAGGCCCCCGACGCCAGAATGACGTGGTCGGCCGCGACATCGCCGTCATTCGTCCGGACGGCGATCGCTCGGGACCCAGTCCGTCGGATGCCATGCGCCTCCACGCCTACCCGGACACGCGCGCCACGGCGCGCTGCCGCTTGGGCCAGGGCCTGCGTAAATCTCGCGGGGTGGATGTGATAGGCGTCGGCGTCGAAATACGCGCCCCGAGTGTCACGGGCGAGGGCCGGCTCCCGAGCGTGAACTTCCGCCGCGTCGAGCCATTGGACTGCATGCCCATTGCGAACCTGGTCTGCCACCTTCGCCCGCAGGGCGCGCTCGTCGTCCTCGTCGTGGGCGAGGTCCAACACGCCGGACCGGACGTATTCGGGGTCCAGTTGGGTTTCTTCCTTCAACGCGTTCGTCAGTTCCGGAAAGAGGCGGTGGCTCGCCATGGCGAGCTCGAACATGCCAGGGGCTGTCGCGTGGACCCGAGGGGCCAGGATCCCCGCCGCGGCGCCGGACGCCTCTGCGGCGACGCGTGACCGCTCGAGGACAACCACCCGTGCGCCCTCGAGGGCGAGGGCGTGCGCAATGCCGCATCCGATCGCGCCACCGCCGACGATGGCAAAGTCGGCGGCGCGCTCGCTCAATGGGGCCCCTCCGGTCGATGTCGGCGCGATCGGTCGCGGCTGGTCATCGTCACGACTGGAGTATCGATGGCGCCGATACCGATGTCAACCGACGCAAGGATTCCATCCACGGCTCCACGTACCGATTACAATGCTCGAAGCAAGGAGGGGACCCGTGGGGCGTCGTGTCGCTGATCCGGGGGTCGAGAACTCGGTACGCCGCGCCCGGGCGGCGCGCGGATGGTCGCAACAGGAGCTTGCGGCGCGGGTTGGCCTCACGCGGCAGGCTGTGAGCGCCATCGAGAGCGGTAGCTACATCCCGAACACCCTGGTTGGCCTCCGGCTCGCCCGGGAGCTGGAATGTCCGGTCGAAGAGCTGTTTCATATTCCCACCGCGGTCGACGTTCCCTCAGTAGAGATCGCCTCCCCGCTGGAGCCCAACGTCCGCAGGATCGCGCTCGCCAATGTCGCGGGCAGGTGGATCGGCCATCCCCTTTCCGAGGGACGCGAGCTCCAGCAAGGGTTCGTCAGCGCTGACGCCTTGGTGATGGATGACGCCAGATCCGGCCGGGCACAGCTTCTGCGCCCGGTCGCGGAGCTGGAGAAGACCGCGCTCCTCATGGGATGCGATCCCAGCCTGGGAATCCTCGGGGCGCACATCGAGCGGCACAGCTCGCAGGGGCGCCTGCTCTGGCTGTCATGCGCCAGTCAAACGGCGCTCGACGCCGTCGCCCGGGGGGAGGCTCACGTGGCCGGTTCCCACCTTCACGACCCAGACATCGATGACTACAACTTGATCGAAGCCCGCCGGGCGTTGTCCCCGACCGGCGGCTTGCTCGTCGCATTCGCCCGCTGGGAGCTGGGGTTCGTCGTAGCTCCCGGAAATCGGAAGCGGATTCGTTCTGTTGCCGACCTCGCTGACCGGAACGTGCGGCTCGTGAACCGGGAACCTGGCGCCGGGAGCCGGGCGCTGCTCGACGAGCATCTGGCGCGGGCCGGCGTGCCGTCGACGGCCGTTCATGGATACGAGCGCGTCGTGTACAGCCACATGGCCGCGGGTGTAGCGGTCGCCAGCGGCGGCGCCGACGTTGCGGTCGCCCTTCGCGCCACGGCGACTTCCCTCGGACTGGCGTTCGTGCCCATAGCCGAGGTCCGATTCGACCTCGTCATTCCCAGGCCACATCTCGCGCAC